>DASRIN010000598.1:0-9427 GCA_035649975.1 Gemmatimonadales bacterium | reverse complement strand
CGCCGCAACGTGCTCTCTGTGGGTTGCGAGTATTCGGGTAAGCTCGTCACCGTCGTGGGCTGACATGTCGGGGACCTCGTGCAGGCTTTCCAGAAGCATGAGGGTGTTTCCGGGTCGCCGGAAGAGGGTAAAGAGATGGAGCTCTAGCCAACCACAAGATTCAGGAGCCGATTCGGCACGTACACCACCTTCCGAACCTCTTTCCCCTCAGTAAACCGCCGCACCGCTGCGTCTTCCTGTGCCGCCGCCAACACCGCTCCCTGCTCCGCACCCCGCGGCACCGAGACCCTGCCCCGGGTCTTCCCGCTGACCTGAATCACGACCTCGACCTGGTCCTCCACCACCAGCGCCTCGTCCCACTCGGGCCAACGCGCCTCAAAGATCGAAGTGTCGTGCCCCAGCCGCTCCCAGCTCTCCGAGGTGAAGTGGGGCGCGAAGGGGGCAAGCATGAGCACCAGCCCCTCCACCATGGCGGGACTGGTGCAGGCCTCTTCCCGGAGGGTGTTCACGAACTCCATCAGCGCAGCGATGGAGGTGTTGTAGTGGAGCTGCTCCATGCCCTCGGTAACCCGCTTCACTGTCTGGTGGTACTTGACCAGCACGTTGTGCGGGATCTTATCGTGGGACGTGCGAATCGCGTCGCCAACCAGCGCCCAGACCTTCTCCAAGAACCGGCGCGGACCGCTGATGCCCTCGTCCCGGAAGTCGCCACCCTCCTGGAACGGGCCCAGGAACATGAGGTACATGCGGAAGGTGTCGGCGCCCCACTGGGCGATGTACTCGTCGGGAATGACGACGTTGCCGCGAGACTTGGACATCTTGGCGCCGTCCTTCACGATCGTGCCGTGGGCCCGGAACTTCCGATAGGGCTCGTCGAAGTGCAGGTGCCCCAGGTCGTGCAGCACCATGGTGACGAACCGGGCGTACAGGAGGTGGAGCACAGCGTGTTCGTTGCCGCCGATGTAGCTGTCCACCGGTAGCCACTTGCGGGTGCGCGCCGGATCGAAGGGCCGGTCGTCGAACTCGGTACTGGGGTAGCGCAGATGGTACCACGCCGAGTCGAGGAAGGTGTCGCTCACGTCAGTCTCTCGACGCCCTTGCTTGCCGCAGACCGGACAGGGGACGTGATACCAGCTCTCGTGTCGCGCCAGCGGCGAGATGCCGCTGTCGTCGGGTCGAAAATCCTCGATGATCGGGAGCTCGACCGGGAGGTCCTTCTCCGGCACCGGCACGGCGCCATGCTCGTCGCAATAGATGATCGGGATGGGCGGACCCCAGTACCGCTGCCGTGAGATGGTCCAATCGTGCAGCCGGTAGTTGATCGTGGCCTTGCCCGCACCCCGCTCGGCGAGCCAGGCGGTGACGGCGCGCTTGGCCTCGGGGACCGTCAAGCCGTCGAACTGGCCTGAGTGGACCAGGACGCCTTGTTCGTTTTCGGTGTACGCCTCCTCGAGGGGGACGTCCGGATCAGCGATCCCTCGCCCCGCTCGGGATGACTCGTCGGGGGAACGTGGAGCAACCACGCGGACGATTGGCAAACGGTAACGCCGGGCGAACTCGAAGTCCCGCTGATCGTGGCCGGGCACGGCCATGATGGCGCCGGTGCCGTACTCCATCAGCACGTAGTCTGCGATCCAGACCGGGATCGACTGACCGGTGGCCGGATTGGTGACGAAGCCACCGGTGAACACTCCGGTCTTCTCCCGCTCGCCGACCTTGCGGGAGACCAGGTCCTTCGCCGCCACCATCTTGCGATACGCGTCCACCTCGGCTCGGCGGTCGTCGGTGGTGAAGGCATCCACCAGGGGATTTTCCGGTGCCAGCACCATGAAGGTGGCGCCGAAGATAGTGTCGGGCCGCGTAGTAAACACTCTGATGCCGGTCTCACGAGGCTTCGGCCCCTTCCCCTTCGCTGCACTCAGGGTCAGGGTGACATTTGCTGCCCCACGGCCCTCCTGCCCCGCTGCCCCGCTGAATACGAGTTCTGCTCCCTCGGAGCGACCGAGCCAGTTGCGCTGCGCCAGGACGGTGCTCTCGGACCAGTCCATCTTGGACTTGTCGTCCAGATCTGCCAGTAGCCGGTCGGCGTAGTCCGTGATCCGGAAGAACCACTGCGACAGAAACCGCTGCTCTACTAGAGAGTCACAGCGCTCGCAGCGACCGTTGATGACCTGCTCGTTGGCTAGCACGGTCTTGTCCTTGGGACACCAGTTGACCGCGGCCGCCTTCTTGTACGCCTTCCCCGCCTTCAAGAGCTGTAGGAAAATCCACTGGGTCCACTTGTAGTACTTGGGATCCGTGGTGGAGAGCTCGTGGCGCCAGTCGAACATGCCGCCGATCCGGCGGAGCTGGCGGCGAAAGTTCTCGATGTTGCGCGGAATCAGCTCGGCCGGATTGATGCCGACCTTGATCGCATAGTTCTCGCTGTGGATCCCGAAGGCATCGAAGCCGATCGGCTCGAACACATCGAAGCCCTGCAGCCGCTTGAATCGCCCGTAGGTGTCGGCCCCGGTGAAGGCAAACATGTTCCCCACGTGCAGGCCTTCGGCCGACGGATAGGGGAACATCATGAGGTTGTAGAACGGACGCGCCGCCCGGTCGAGATCGGGCTCGTTGGTGTGCCGCTCCGCCCAGCGGGCCTGCCACTTGGCCTCCACCTGGTCGGGCCGGTAGGGCAGCTCGTCGCTCGGTCTTGGATTCTGCTTCACTCTGGTCTCGGTCGTCTTCACGCAGGTATCCCACGCCCCGGCCGCAAAGCCAGCGCAGATGCAGAGCTCAACTTCTCGGATAACCGTAAAACTATTCCCATAGCCATCTTAGTGCCAACGAACCAGTCGGACGGTCGCCAGTCGCCAGTCGCCAGCCGGTCCCGCTGAGCCGGGCCTCCCTCTTGCTAGTAGATGGCCCTTCTCCAATAACAACGCCCGGTCTCGCATGGCTTCGAGTCGCAACCAGTTCATCTTCCGCCTCCACCTTATAGGGGTCACCGCCGCGGCCGTTCTGGCGCTGGGCGCCGGCGCCATCCTGTTCTTCGCCTGTGGGGATCAGGCGATCGCCCTCACCCACCCAGCCATCTGGGGCACGGCGCTCCTGTTCCTGACCGGCTTTGGCATGGAGCAGATCCTGGTGCGCCTGCTGCTCAACCGGGTGCTCAAGCCGACCGGCAAGGTGGCCGTGGTGGCGTCCCGGGTGTCTCAAGGGGACCTCACCACTCCCGACTGGGCCAACCGTGAAGGCCTGGATGCGATGTCCAGCTCGGTGGTCAAGATGGTCTCCCGGCTACAAGAGCTAGTGGGAACGATCCAACAGCACTCCCACGATGCCGCCGCCATGGCCCAGGAAATGGCAGCTTCGACCCAGCAGATGACCGCCTCCACTCAGGAGGTGGCGAGCACCACCGGCGAGTTGACCGAGCGGGCCAACCAACAGGCCCTGGTAGTCCGCGCCGCGGCGGAGGATGCGGCCAAGATTCTGGAGATCGCGCACGAGCTGGCCGCGGGAGCTACCCAGGCCGCCGAGCGCAATGCGGCGCTGGCCCACGTCGCCCGGGCGCACCGGCAGCGGCTGGACGAGAGCACCGCCGAGCTGGCCCGGCTGGCGGAGGAGATCGAACGCGGGGCCGCCGAGGCGGAGGCGCTGGCCACGGCATCGGGCAACATCGAGAAGTTCATCACCCAGGCCAAGGCAATCGCCAAGCAGACCCACATGCTCGCCCTCAATGCCTCCATTGAAGCGGCCCGGGCCGGCGACGAGGGCCGCGGCTTCAGTGTGGTGGCCGAAGAGGTCCGCAAGCTGGCTAGCCAGGCCGCGCAGGCCGCCGCCTCGACCAGCGAGACGGTGCAGCGAGTGGTCAGCCAGGTGCAGACCGCCAGGGAGCGGCTGCTGCGACTGGGACAGGGGGGAACCGCGGCCCGCGAGGCAGCCCACGCCGCGGCGGTCGGACTCATGAACGTAGCCGCCGATGCCGAGGCCAACGACGAGTGGACCCGGCGGATCTCGGCGTCGGCCGATGAAGTCCGGGGCCTGATTGAAGGGATCGCCGGCCGGATGCGCGAAGTCTCGGTCGGGACCGAAGACTATGCGTCAGCCGCGCAGCAGATCGCCTCGGCCGCCGAGCAGCTCAACGCCTCCACCGAGGAAATCTCCTCGTCGGCGGGGCACCTGGCCCAGGCGGCGGAGAGGCTCACCGGCGCCGTGGGAGGATTTAAGCTCCGGTAAGGAGGGCGGTCAGACGGTCGGGCGGTCGGACGGTCGGACGGTCAGGCGGTCGAACAGTCGGGGGTGAGGAAAGTCACCGTCCCGGTGGCTGGCTCCCATGTAGGTTAAGCCTCCCCCGTTAGGGAGGCCTCGTGTCACGCGGACGGTTAATCGCAGCCCTCGTCGTCGCCGCTATCGCGCTGTTCAGTTACTTCGGCAGCAGCGTCTTCAATCCCATTACCGAAGAGAAGCAGCACGTCGCCGGGATCACGCCGGAACAGGAAGTCGCCCTGGGATTGCAGGCGGCGCCGGAGATGGCGCAGCAATTCGGCGGCGAGGATCCCGATCCCCAGCTGCAAGCGCGGGTCGACCAGGTGGGTGAGCGGCTGGTGGCCCGGAGCGTGGCGGGACAGACCCCCTACCGTTACGACTTCCACGTGCTGAACGATCCCGAGACCATCAACGCGTTTGCCTTACCCGGCGGGCAGGTCTTCATCACCGAAGGACTGCTCAAGCGGCTGGAGACCGACGGTCAGCTGGCCGGGGTGCTGGGTCACGAGATCGGCCACGTGGCAGCCAGGCACGGCGCCGAGCACATCGCCAAGCAGCAGCTCACCCAGGGACTGACCGGTGCCGCCGTGCTGGCGACCTACGATCCCAGCGATCCATCCAGCCGCAACTCGGCGGCGGTCGCGGCGATGATCGGGCAGCTCGTCACCATGCGCTTCGGCCGCCAGGACGAGTTGGAGTCCGACCGGCTCGGCGTGCGGCTCAGCAGCGAGGCGGGCTACGACCCGCGCTCGATGATCAAGCTGATGCAGATTCTGGAGGAGAGCTCGCAGGGAAACCGACCGCCGGAGTTCTTCAGCACCCATCCGAATCCGGAGAATCGGATCCAGCGGATCCAGGAAGCGATCCAGGAACGGTTTCCTAACGGCCCCCCCTCAGGGCTGGAGCCGTAGCGGCCGCGCGACCTTTACGGCTTCCTCTTGCGCGACTGGCGGCGACTCCTCCGGGCGCTACAGCACTCGACGGTCGGAGACCGCGGCGCTCCAGCCCTGATGCACCGTTGGAGAGGAGGCCCGCGGACTCCGAGCGTCGAGTGCTGCAGCGTCCGAAGGAGCCGTCCCCCGGCGCGGAACCAACCTACTCGTCTCGCGCGCAGCGAAATCCGTTGAAGACATGGCGAGCCGCGGGGGAAGCCAGCCGACGAGACGGGTTGCGGATAGCTCCGGCGCGAGTGGCCCACGAAATGGCCGACGTCTCCGTCCGGGACTAAGTTGGCACGATGGAACTGCTCAGGAATGTCGACCTGTATGACCCCGAGTCACGCGGGCACTCGCATGTGCTGGTGGGCGGGGAGAGGATTCTCTGGATCGGCGCCGATCTCCCGGATCTGCCGTCCCAACTCGGGATAACCGAGCGAGACCTGGAAGGCCGCAGAGTGGTGCCCGGCTTCATAGATGGGCACATGCACCTGACCGGCGGCGGCGGTGAAGCCGGCTATGACACTCGGGTGCCCCCACTCCAGCTCAGCAGGATCTCGACCGGCGGCGTCACCACGGCCATCGGGGTGCTGGGCACCGACGATACGGTCCGCACACCCGCCGAGCTGGTCGCCACCGCGCGCGGGCTGATCGAGCAGGGACTCAGCGCCTGGTGCTACACCGGTGGCTACCACGTTCCTCCGGTGACGATCACCGGCAGTGTCCGGGGCGACATCGTCCACATCGACCTGATAGTTGGCGTGGGCGAGCTGGCGATCAGCGATCACCGCTCCAGCCAACCGACGCTGGACGAGCTGCTCCGAGTGGCGGGGGACGCCCATGTGGCCGGCCTGATGACCGGCAAGGCCGGGATCGTCCACCTGCACGTGGGCAGCGGCTCCCGCGGTCTCGAACTGGTGCGCCAGGCGTTGGCGCAGAGCGAGCTGCCGGCCGCGGTATTCAACCCGACGCACGTCAACCGGCGAAAGGCCCTGTTCCAGGAGGCGCTGGACCTGGCGCGCCAGGGCTCGGTCATCGACATCACCGCCTTTCCAGTAGAGGAGGGCGAGGATGCCTGGTCCGCCGCGGAAGCGCTGACCCGGTACCTGGAAGCCGGAATTCCTTCGGACCGGGTGACGGTGAGTTCCGATGGAGGCGGGTGCTTCCCGGTGTTCGACCGGGATGGGCGAGTCACCTCTATTGATGTAGGAAGTCCATCCGCGCTGGCCGAGACGCTGAAGGAGTTGCTGGCCTGGGGGCAGCCGCTGCAGCGGGCCCTTCCCGCGTTTACCTCAAATCCAGCAAAGCTGCTCCGCCTGCCAAGGAAGGGACGCCTGGCACCAGGTTCCGACGCCGATCTGATAGTGCTGGACGGGGATGGCCGAATAGAGGATGTGATGGCGCGAGGGCAGTGGCACGTCCGGGAGGGGCTTCCGATCATTCGCGGCACGTTCGAGCGGGTGGAGCCCTCGGACAGTCAACGGAGGCCGTCATGAAGCCAAAGCACATCTACCTCGGGCTCTGCGTCGCTGGCTCCATTCTACCGTTGGCCGCTTTCCTTCCCTTCCTGCATGCGCACGGCCTCGACATGCGCCAGTTCTTTGTTCAGCTGTTTGGCACACCGGTAAGCAGCTTCTTCGGCTGGGACGTGATCGTCTCGTCGCTCGTCCTCTGGACCTTTGTCCTCTTGGAGGGGCGGCGGCTGGGGATGGCTCGCCTTTGGGCACCCATCGCAGCCAATCTGGTTGTGGGCGTGTCGCTTGGTCTGCCCTTGTTCCTGTACATGCGCGAGATCCACAGCGAGAAGACGAGGTGATAGCGGCCTTCAGAACGTGAGGGTCTATGAAGAGTGTGATCGAGCTCGAGATCGCGGGCCCACGGCCACACGTTGCTGAACTCTATGCCACGCCTGAGAACAGCCCGCGATGGATGGATGATCTCGGTCGGTATGAGGCAATGAGTGGCACACCCGGAATGCCCGGATCGAGGTACCGTCTGGTACCAAAGAAGGGCTCGCTGGCCTTCGTGGCGACGGTAAAGGCGAGAGAGTTGCCGAGGCGAGTTCAGGTGGAGCTCGACTCTCCCAAGGTCACGGTCTCGGTAACCGGGACCTTCGAGGAGTTGTCGCCGGGAAGGACGCACTTGGTGTCGGAGGAGGTTTTCACATTCAAGGGGCTTTTCAGCAAGGCATTCGGCTTGCTCGCTCAGCCCGCGATTCGGCGGGCACATCGTCGACATATGGAGGGGTTCAAACGCTTTGCCGAACAGGCTCAGACCAACGAAAGAACATGAGATGACGACCAGAGACACCATTCAAGGCTACTTCGATTGCCTCAAGCAGAAGGGAGCCTGGGATGCCTTCCTGGCTAACGAGATGCTGTTCACCAGTTTCACGACGCCGATCAAGCGGGTAACGGGTAAACCCGCATATCTCGAGGCGACCAAACGCTTCTACTCCATGATCAAGGCGCTGGAAATCAGGGCATCGTGGTCGAGGGAGAAATGGCTTGCGTCCTGACCCGATATGAGCTTCAGCCACCTGGTGCCCCCGCCTTCGAGAGCCATGTGGCCGAGGTGTTCAAAGTGCGAGATGGCAAGATCAAGTCGTTCGACATCTACTTTGACAGTGCTCCTTTCCCCAAGTAGAGGTAGTCGATGCGGAACCTGCTCGCGCTCGTGCTGGTCGCGCTTGTCGGCGTCCACGTACGGGCTGTCCGGTTCCCGCAAAACCCGATTATCACGCCGGCGTCCAGCACTACACTGGGCGAGAACATCAATGGGCCTTCACTCATTCGGGTGCCGCCGTGGGTCGAGCGGCCGCTCGGCCGGTACTATCTCTACTTTGCCCACCACGCAGGCAGGTTCATCCGATTGGCCTTTGCGGACCGGCTGTCAGGCCCGTGGCAGATTTACGAGCCCGGCACCCTGCGGCTCGAGGAGGCGTCCCGGTGCTACGACCACATCGCGTCGCCCGACGTGCATGTGGACAAGACCCGGCGTGAGATCCTCATGTACTTCCACTGCCCCGCGGGCTCGACCGGCACTGTGGACATTGCCCAGCAGCAGACCTTTCTGGCAGTGTCGAGCGACGGGCTGCACTTCGAAGCCGACACCCAGCCGCTCGGGCCCGCTTACTTCCGGGTGTTTCGCCGGGGCGACTACTACTACACCGTAGTTCGGGCAGGCCTGCTCTTGCGCTCGCCCGATATGCGGTCGCCGTTCGAGCCTGGGCCGACGCTAATGGAGGTGGGCTCCGACCAGCTCCTGCGCCACGCGGCAGTCGACCTGCGGGGAGACGTGTTGCGGGTCTACTACTCCCGCATCGGCGACCGGCCAGAGCGCATCCTCCTTTCAGACGTGCCGCTCTCAGGTGATTGGTCGACCTGGCGGGCGTCGGCGCCAGTCACGGTACTCAGTCCGGACCTAGACTACGAGGGCGGGGACCAACGGCTTGAAGTCTCGAGGCCGGACGAGGCCAGCGGGCGCGTGCGGCAGCTGCGCGACCCCGCGATCTTCCGGGAGGATGGGAGCACCTACCTGATCTATTCCGTCGCCGGCGAGAGCGGCCTCGCCATTGCCGAGCTACTCGAGCGTTAGATGGCAAACGCCTAGCAGGGAGGAGCTATGCTGACGCGTCCCGCGTTTAGCTTGGTTGCACTACTGGCCGGTCTCCTTATGGGGTGTCAGCGCGCCGCCCCTGGGGCCCAAGGGGCGGAGCAAGCCATTGTCGCGCAGGAACGCCGCGCCTTGGAGCAGTGGGCCAAGGGCAATCCGCTCGGATATCTCGACGTTGATGCTGACGACGTCACTTACTTTGATGACATTGGGGCGCACTCCCGGGTCGACGGAAGAGAGGCCATGCGCACGTATTTCACCGCATTACAGGGAAAGATTCCGCCTCACCGCTACGAAATCCTGGATCCAAAGGTCCAGGTCTATGGCGACATCGGCATTCTCACGCTGCGGTATGACGCGTATGGGGCCGCTCCCCAACCGCTGGCGCGCTGGAAGGCCACCTCGGTGTACCGGCGGACCAATGACCAGTGGCGGATAGTTCACGCGCACTGGTCGCTGGTGAAGGCTGCCGACTCCAATGGCACCTCGAACCCATGATTACGAGTTGTTCGACCCGGCAGTCTGACCTGCGCATCATGCCCTAGACCCAAGTTGCGAATCCGGCTCAAGATTGCGGCCATCTTTATCGCCGTCGGGCTTGGCGCGCTCACTGTGACGCTTCTGCACGA
>DASRIN010000597.1:0-6299 GCA_035649975.1 Gemmatimonadales bacterium | reverse complement strand
GCGAACGGCTTGGCCAGCTTGCCGATCAGCTCGATCGGCGTCATCACGGCCAGCAGCAGCACCTTGAGCAGCGACCCGCCGATCCCGCCCGGCAGGCCGGGGGGGAGGTAGAAGATCGTCTTCATGTACCCCGCGAAGCCGAGCGCGCGCATGCCGGTGATTTCGATGACCAGAAAGGACACCAGCGCCAGCGCCGCGGTCACTGCAATGTTGCTGGTGGCTGTGGCACCCCAGGGCAGCAGCCCCAAGAGATTCATCGCCAGAATGAAGAAGAAGACGGTCAGCAGAAACGGAGCGTAGCCTTCCCCGTGGGCCCCGACATTGGGCAGGACCACTTCCTGGCGAACCCAGAGCGCCATTGCCTCCATCGCTCCCGAGAAGCCCTTGGGTGGGCGGCCGCGCGACTGGGCCCCGGCAACCGCTCGGGCGCTGGGGATGAAGACCAGGGCGACGAGCACTGCGGCGAGGATCATGTAGACCAGGTGCCGGGTGGGCGAGAGGTCTAGGTAGCGGGGCTGGCCGTGCGCGTCGGTGCCGAGCGGGATCTTCCAGTTGTCGGGAAGCTGGATGATCCCGAAAGGGGTCTCCAGCTCGTGGGCGTTGCCGATATGATGGGTGATATCGATCTGATTGCCGCTGGCCTGATGCTGGCTCTCCGGCGCCACCGCCTCTCGGCCGACCTCGTGGGCCGGTTCCTGGGCCCAGACGCGAGCGGACGCGCCGCCGGCCGCAGCGAGAGCCCAACCCCACACTAACAATCTGCCGAATCGAGCCATCGTACCGAGTCTAGGAATGTTCTCGCACCGCCGTAACTGCTTCGACCAGGACCAACGCCATCATCGCTGCGACCAGCGTGCCCAGCGTCGGGCCCAGGTCCCATCCCAACGCCGGCACCAGCACCAGCCCAGTGAGTCCGACGGCAGCGAACCGCACCAGCATGCCGAGCGACCAGACCAGCTGAAAGCCGGGGCGGCCGATGCTGCGAAGCGTCCACCAGCCGAGTGGCGCCTGGACTGCCAGCGCGATCACCACTGCCCATCCGACCTCGTCCCGCAGATCGGAGGGAACGGCGCGGGCCAGCGTCGCGAAGCCGAGACCGACCAGCGCCATACCGGCCAGATACCGGAAGCCGGCCGTCACTCGGGAGGATCCTTGCGGGTGAGCGATCGGATCAGCCAGTACATCGTGCCCCCGAACCCTAGGAAGGCAGCGATCACCGTGGCGAGGCCCCCGGTCCCGAGCTTGCGGTCGAGCCACTGGCCAATCCAGACAAAGACCAGAACGCTCACCGCCAGCTGTACCCCGAGGCCGGCGTACTTCATGCCGCCTGGCCCTCGACTCCCGGGCCGATCAGGGGTTTTCACGGGGGAGAACCTATGCGCTTGTGAAATTTTTCGCAAGGAATCGGAGAGGCGATGCGCCGGTCTTTTGCCCCCGGACCGGCGCACCGTTGTGAGGGCTATCTCCGCTTGCACGGCGCGGTCACGTGGCTCGCGGCCTTGTTGGCCAGCGTACTGAAGACCGCATTGCCCAGCCCTTGGTATGCCACGTCCCACATGAGGAACCCGCAGACGTAGTCCGACTTGGTGCTGCCCGGCTCCAGAAAGATGTTGCCCCACTTGAGAATCGAGTCGGGCGGGACCGGCGAATCGTCGGGTGGAAGTCCCTTGCGGATGTTGATGCCGATGAGCATCCCCAGTTGCATGTCTTTGGCCGCCGCGATTTCGGCGTCGCGGTAGACGGTGGGGTCGCCGACGCGGCCATGGTACTGAGCCCATCCCATATCCAGCACACCATAAGGCTTTCGCCCCCCAGGGCAGGTACTGCAGACCGGGGCCCATGACTTGAGTTGCGTGGGGCGGGCTCGAACCGCGGTCGGCAGCAGCGGGAACCGTTTTTTGCTATAGGCCGCCATCGAGTCGATCTGGGCCTGCGTAGGATCGGGAGTAAAGGCGGCGAGATCGTCCAGCATCTGATGGCCCTGGAAGGTTCCGTCCTGGATATAGGGAAGGAAATTGTCGTAGAAGCTGGAGGTGCCGTCGGCGTTGAACGGCTTGGCGTGATTGTCCAGGGTGTCCTTCCAGGCCTGGAGCATGAACGCGCCGGTCGTCGGATTCATGAACACCTGTTCGTCTCCCGCCGTCATGTTGAACCACATCCTGATTCGGGGATTCTTGGCCTTAGCGGCGGCGAGCTGGGTTACGATGGCATTGAAGTTCTTACTGGTAAGCGAGGCTCCGGTCCATATGGTCCCGTTGGGAATGCTGTCGGGCTTGATCCCGAAGAGCCCAAAGGGAATCCCGGCTGCGACCGGCGCGGTGACGCTCACCGCTTGGGCACCGGTGGACACCGCACCCGGGTCGGTCGTGCTGGTCAACACCACCGTTCCAGTCCCCGGAGCGCCCGTGGTGTAACTGACGAACACGGCTACGGACGCTCCCGGCGCGATGCTGTTTACCAACGCTGGACTGGGAGCCCCTACGGTTGCCACCGCGCCGGTACGGGAGCTTTGGAACGTCAGTCCGTTCACGTTTACCGTGCAGTTGTTCTTTACGATGAACTTGGCGGAGCCGGTGCTGCTGGCCGGCTTGCTCACGGACGTGGGACTCGCAGTAACTGTCGGTTTCGGTGGGGTGCAGGCGGGGACGAACTCGGGCTTGATCTCGGTCGGGCTGGGCTCGCCTCCGCTACACGAGAGCGCGACGGGCAGGAGCAGTGGGAGCAAGAGACGCGGTCGCATCGTGACCTCCCTAGGTTCATAACCTGCGGGTCTGGGAAGGGCGGCGCTTCGTCTCCGAGGGGGATTTCGGGAACGTACCGTCACCTTCCTGCCGCGATAGAGGAAAAACGAGCCCAGTTGCGTCAACAGTGCGACAAAAAAGCGACAAATTTGTCGCGTTCGCGTCTGCAACAACCGTCTTTCGAAAAAACCGCGACAAGTGGTTTACGCCCGGCCTCCGCTGGCATCCTTCTCAGGACCCGGGTAATCTCAAGAACATGACCGTGACCCAGTCACCACCTCACGATGACGTCCAGCAACTCCAGCGTCTGGTCGGCGCCGTCGCCGGGCTCAAGAGCCAGGTGGCCCAGCGCATCGTTGGCCAGGAAGACGTAGTGGACGGGATCCTCACCGCGATCCTGGCCGGCGGGCACGCGCTGCTCATCGGCGTCCCCGGGCTGGCCAAGACCTTGATGGTACAGACCGTCTCCGAGGCGCTGGACCTGAGCTTCAATCGGGTGCAGTTCACCCCCGACCTCATGCCCAGCGACATCACCGGCACCGAGATCATCGAGGAAGACCTCACCACCGGCCGGCGGGCCTTCCGCTTCGTGCAGGGACCGATCTTCGCCAACGTCGTGCTGGCCGACGAGATCAACCGCACGCCGCCCAAGACCCAGGCCGCCCTGCTCCAGGCCATGCAGGAGCACCAGGTCACCGCGGCGGGCACGACCTATCGGCTGCCCGATCCCTTCTTCGTGCTGGCTACCCAGAATCCGATCGAGCAGGAGGGCACCTATCCCCTGCCCGAGGCGCAGCTCGACCGCTTCATGCTGGAGCTCCGGGTGAGCTACCCCAGTCGCGCGGAGGAGGAGGCGATCGTAGAGCAGACCACGGGCACCGCCCGAGTGGGACTGCAGCCGGTCCTCGACGCCCAATCGGTGCTGGCGATGCAGGCCCTGGTGCGGCGGATCCCGGTGTCGCGGGGACTGATCCGGGCTGCGGTGAGCCTCGCCCGGATGACTCGTCCGGGCGATGCCGAGGCGCCTCCCTTTATTAAGGAATACGTCGAGTGGGGGGCCGGCCCCCGCGCCTCGCAGTACCTCGTCCTGGGCGCCAAGGCCCGCGCGGCCATCGCCGGCCGGCCGATGGCGGATCTGGAAGATGTCCGCTCCGTCGCTGCCTCGGTCCTGCGCCACCGCCTCGTCACCAACTTCGCCGCGGAAGCCGCCGACCGCACCAGCGAGGACATCGTCAGGG
This sequence comes from Gemmatimonadales bacterium, assembly GCA_035649975.1. GTDB lineage: Bacteria > Gemmatimonadota > Gemmatimonadetes > Gemmatimonadales > GWC2-71-9 > CAVVWJ01. Next base: position 2,320 of record DASRIN010000597.1, on the reverse strand, counting down.
AGCTGATCGGAGGAAAGGGGTGGCTAGGCGGGTGAGCGGTGAGCGGTGAGCGGTGAGCCGTAAGGGGGACGGAGAGGTACAACGAGCGCGCGAACGACAAAAAGCCCGGCCATCATTTGACCGGGCTCTTTTTTATCTCCCGCTCCTGCTCACTGCTTACCGCTCACGGCTCACTGAACAACCCCCCCACCGGCGCCATCATCTGACTGAAGGCCAGGTTCGCGCTGACTTGGATCTCGAAAACACCATTGAGTGCCTCGTACTCGTCGTCAGCAAGCGGAGTGCCGTCCCCCCGGGTAATGGTGACACTCGTCTCAGTGGTGGTGATGGTAGCGAAGGCATCGCCATTGATCCTGATATTGAGCGTTCCGTCGGCGCCGATGAACTGGCCGCTCATTGTGACCGTTCCGTTCGGACCGCGCACGATGAGCGAGATGTTAACCGGGCTGGTCGGGGTGTCCTGCTGGTGGGTCAGATCGACCGAGACGCCGCGCTGGGGCACGTCCAGTGAGTAAATCAGGCTCAGTCCGCTGGTAAAGCTGAACACCGAGCGGAGGGTCATGTTCGCCTGAACGTAGCCATCGGTGACGTAGCCACTGACCGTGATCCGGGCACTGGACGCGCTGCTGGTGCCGGTGACGGTGTAGTCGACGTAGGTGGTGGTGCCCGACACCACCTGGATCCGCGCAGCCTGGGTGCTGCCTTCGCTCAGGTCGGTAAGCTCGACGTAGCCGGTCTCTACCAGCGGAATCACCGGGCCAAAGGTCACTGGATCCACCGCGTACAGAATGAAGCGCACCTTATTGGTCGCGAGCAGCGCCCGGTCCGAAAGAACGTAGGCATCAGTTCCCGGATCATAGATGAAGGTCCGGCCCGCCACCCCGGCAGGGATCGCCATGGCGGCTTCGGAGGTGCTGAGTCCGTCGGCCTTGCGCGCGGTCGCGGCAAACCGCTGGGCCACTCGCGCCGCCGCGGCCCGAATTTCGGCCGGGCTCTTCCCCCGGGCGTTGATCGCCGCCACCGCGTTCGAGATGATGGGCGAGCCGCCCAGCGCGGGAGCGAACATCCAGCTGAAGGTCGAGAAGCTGTTGAACGTAGGCGAGGCGAAGGTCGAGTTCATTGCCTCGATGTCCGCCGAGGTGCCGCCGGGATTGAACGGCGCATCGGACGTGGGATCGCCGCCGCAAGCGGTCAGGGCGACCGAGACAAGCGCCACCGTCACGACAGATCGCTTGGCGAATTGCAGCACACGCATGAGTTCCGCCTCCGTATACAGGAGCAGTTGAGGTAGCCCGGTGGGTCGGACTGCCAGTCGAAAGCCGTCAAACAGGGGATTTGAGCGCTTTTCGGGGGTTGCCGCGGGCTATCAGCACTGCAATGGCCCGGGACTGAGGCGGGGATCAGGCAACGGGTGTGCCAAAGGAGCGGTAGGGAGGCTTCGCCTGCTTCGGCTAGTGAGATGAGAGGAGGCGCATCATCATGGAAAGCAGCGCGATCACCCACAAGACCGCTGTCGCCTTCCAAGCTCCGCGCGGTACTGCCGGGAGTAGGAGCGCTTCAGCCCACCGGGTCGAGGCTGTTGGTGGGGCGGCAACCGGCCCCGATCTTCGATCCGGTCCCCGGCGGACCAGAGGATGCGGAGGTTGATCCGATCGAGGCTGCGGCCGGGTAGACTTGGGCGGAGCTGGATTGCTTCGGAGCTGGTTGGCAAACGCAACGACGGCCTCGGCCACGGGACCACCCAGCTCTGCCCGCACGTAGGCCGCATGTTCCCGGGCATGCTCCCGGGCAGCAGTGGGATCTCCTGACGCCGCCAAGGCACGCATGAGCCCGAGGGCCGCAGTCGAGCAGAGTGGATCCGCGGCAGTGAGACGACGCCACCAAACCACAGCGCCGGCTGAGTTCCCCTTCGCTTCCGCGCGCTGGGCCAAGATCCGAACCGCATCGGCATACTGCTGCGCGAGTCGGTCCCGCTCCGCATCAATCCACCGCTCGAGCTCATCCCGCCCCGACAGGTAGCATCCATCGAGGTAGGGACCCCGGTAAAGACCTACCGCTCCGACTTCATCCCCTCGGTCGAGGGCGGCCTGGAACTGCCAAACATCCACCTCGATGAACGTGGGATCGAGCCGGACTACTCCTCCCTCACAAGCAACCAGCGGCATCTCGAGCGACTGTCGCACCGAGTACAGCGCCTGCTTCAGACTATTCCGGGCATGCTGGGTATCGCTCTCCGGCCAGAAATATCCCAAGAGCTTGTCTCTGGTAATCCCCCGGAGATGATAACCCGCGACCAAGGCGAGCAAAACGAGGTGGCGTC
>DASRIN010000596.1:0-4430 GCA_035649975.1 Gemmatimonadales bacterium | reverse complement strand
TCATAGAGGGCGAGTAACCTAAGCCAGCCCCAGAGCTCGCTCAATGGACGGTCGGCCAACAGGCGGCTGGTTACCTGCACCGCTCCAATGAGGGGCGGCACCATGAACGGAAGCAGGAGCACCGGCAGCATCAGTTCGGCGAACCGGGTTCGTACCGCCATGGCGCTGAAGATGGTACCGACTGCCACGAAACCGATCGTGGCGAGCGCCGTGACGGCAAGGAAACCGGGCAGTCGCGGCAATAGGCTGATATTGAAGAAAAGCGTGAACAGGGGGAGCGTGACCAGCTCGACGGTTCCCACAAAGGCCAGGTTCGCCAGCAGCTTCCCAAGAAAGAGCGCCTCCCGGGGTACCGGGGCGAGTAGCAAGCCGTCGAGCGCGGAATTCTCCCGCTCGATCATGAATCCCCGGTTCATTGCTACCATGGCCGCCAAGGCGAATGTCACCCAGAGCACGCTGGGTGCAAGCGCGGTCGCCGCCAGCGACGTCGGATCACGGGCAAAATTGAAGACCACGAGGACCAGCGCCGCAAAGACCAGAGCCGAGATCAGCGCGGTCCGGCTGCGTAACTCGGCGCGAATGTCCTTGGCGGCGATGGCAGCCGCGAGCCGAAGCGCCCTACGCACTGGTCATTCGGTGGTAGCGGGGCAGGAAGGCTTCGAGGGAGCCGACCCGGGGCTCGTCCACGATCCAGCGTCCACCCGCAAGCACCGCGACCCGTGCCGCCAGGTCCCACACTTCGGTCAACTGGTGGGTGACCATCACGATGCCGGCTCCCGCTGCGAGCCGCGTCCCAAGCTCGGCCCGCAGCTGGTCGGCTGCTGCGGCATCCAGCGAGGTAAAGGGCTCGTCCATCAAAATGAGACTGGGCGAGTGCAGCAGTGCCCGCGCGATTGCAGCCCGCTGCAAGAGGCCTTGGCTGAGCCGCCGGGGGAGCTCGGCGGCCCGCCGGCCCAGGCCGGCGGTCTCCAATGCCTCCGCTGCCACTCTCGCCGGCCGCTCCAGCCCATATAGTCGGGCGGCCAACGCCAGGTTCTCCAGCAGCGTAAGATCGTCGTAGAGCATGGACTGGTGCGACAGAAAGCCGATTGAGCGGCGGCCGGGACAGTCGCCTCCCCGCACCGGCGCTCCCAGCACCCGAAGCTCGCCGGCTTCAGGGCGCAGCAGGCCGGCCAGCAACCGCAGCAGCGTCGTCTTGCCGGCACCGTTGGGGCCAATCACTGCCAGCGCCTCGCCGGGGCGCAGTGTAAGGTCTATTCCGTGGAGAATGCGGACCCGGCCAAACGAGCGCTGCAGGCCGCGAGCTTCTAGGAGAGGCGCACCGTCACGAGACGGCATCGATCCGCGCGCCGAGCTCGTCGAGGCGGAACGGTTTGACGATGTAGCCAGAGTGGGGGAGATCCAGGACCTTCAGCTGGGGTTCGATGCTCATGTATGCGGTCGTAATAATGACCGGGAGCTCGGGCTGACTCTGGCGAATGCGACGGAGAAGCTCGACCCCGTCGGTATCGGGGAGGCGCATGTCCAGGACAGCGACGTCAGGCTTTTGCTGCTCGAGCTGCTCCAACGCCTCGGCGCCGGTGGATGCGAAGACCAGATCGTACCGCGGATTGAACGCCCGTTCATAACTCAATCGAAGTGCCGGCTCGTCCTCCACGATCAAGACCCGCCGGCGGCGCTTTCCCGTAGTCATTCAGGACCTCTGGAACCTGCCGTGGATTCGGGGGAGGAGAATGCGGACTCGGGAGGTACTCTAATGGAAAGATGGAACGATGGAAAGGCGGGCGCCGCCTCAGACCGCGGCTGACTCCAGCTGAAACAGGTCATCCAGCTTGGTGAGCACCAGCAGGAAGCGAATCTCCTCGCTGGCGTTGCGCAGGACCACCACCTGCCGGCGCTCCGCTGCGCGGCGCTGAATGAGCATGAGCGCACCGAGGCCGGCCGAGTCTACATGACGGGTGCGCCCCAGGTCGATCACCAGCCGCCCCGTGCCTTCCGGCATCTCCTCGAGCAGCCGGATGGCCGCCTTGCGGATCTCGACTCGGGTGTCGAGTCCGAGGGTCTCCGGGCCTGCCAAGCTGCGCTCCACGTCGGGTGGCAACTTCACGCATCCTCCTTCGGCACCGAGCTATCTCAACCAAGCAACCAGGTGAGACCTCTAGTTTTGCGGCCCCGAATCACTCCGGGTGTGCTCTTATCGGGCGGATTTGCGCTTGGCCGCAGACGACCGCGCGCCCTCGCCTGGGAAAAAGGCGAGACTAGTGCCACCGGTGAGAAATGTCGGATTCGCAATCCTTTGCGAAGCCTCATACCAAGTCTTGCAGTGCCGCGACACGCCGCACTCCGCGGCAGACTACCGCAAAAGTAGCGGGTGTGCACCCCTTCGCTCTTACACCGTCGTCATGGGTCCACTAGGTTTGGCTGACTCCTTACCCGCACATCAATGAACGATCAGATCGATACCCTTCTCTCCGAGCAGCGCCGATTCCCTCCTCCGCGAGCCTTTGCCGCGCGAGCCAATGCCACCGAGGCGCTTTATCAGTCGGGACAAGACTGGAAACGCTTCTGGGAAGAGCAAGCCCGCACCCTGGATTGGATGGCTCCCTGGAACCGGGTTCTCGAATGGAAGCCGCCTCACGCGCAATGGTTTGTCGGCGGAAAGCTGAATGCATCGGCCAACTGCCTGGACCGGCACTTGAACGGCGCTCGGCGAAACAAGGCCGCCATCGTCTGGGAAGGTGAGCCGGGAGACCGCCGGGTCCTGACCTACTGGGATCTGGCTCGTGAGACCCGGCGCTGCGCGAATGCTCTCAAGCAGCTCGGCATCCGCCGCGGCGATCGGGTGGCCATTTATCTCCCGATGATACCCGAAGCCGTCGTGGCCATGCTGGCCTGTGCTCGAATCGGCGCTATCCACTCAGTGGTGTTTGGAGGCTTTTCGGCTGAGTCGCTGCGGGACCGGATCAACGACGCGCAAGCCATTGCACTGATCACCGCTGATGGCGGGTACCGCCGGGGCCAGGTGCTTCCACTCAAGCGTTTTGCCGACGAAGCGCTGGCCAACTGTCCCTCAGTGAAGCATTGCGTGGTAGTGCGGAGGGTGGGTGACGAGGCGTTTGCCACCATGCATGAGGGACGGGATCACTGGTGGCATCGGCTGCTCGAGCCGGCTGCACTGGAGTCCAAACCGGAGAGCATGGATTCCGAAGACCTGCTCTTCATCCTGTACACCTCGGGCACCACCGGCAAGCCTAAGGGTATCGTGCACACCACCGGCGGATACCTCACCCAGGTGGCAGCCACCACCCACCACGTCTTCGATCTCAAGGAGGAAGACGTCTTTTGGTGTACCGCCGACATTGGCTGGGTTACCGGTCACTCCTACGTGGTCTATGGCCCCCTGGCCAACGGCGCCACCGTCGTCATGTACGAAGGCGCGCCGGACTGGCCGGCTCGGGACCGGTTCTGGAGCATCGTCGAGACGTACGGAGTCACGGTGCTGTACACTGCCCCCACCGCCATCCGAGCCTTCATGAAGTGGGGGCCCGAGCACCCAGCCCGACATGATCTCTCCACCCTGCGGCTGCTAGGGACCGTTGGCGAGCCGATCAATCCGGAAGCCTGGATCTGGTATCACGAGCATATCGGTCAAGGACGCTGCCCCATCGTTGATACCTGGTGGCAAACCGAGACTGGTGGGATCATGATCACTCCGCTGCCGGGGGTCACCACTACCAAGCCCGGCTCGGCTACCGTTCCGTTTCCTGGAATCTCAGCCGAGCTGGTGGACTCCAACGGCAAAAGGCTGGAGCAGGGTGGCGGGTTTCTCACCCTCACCCAGCCCTGGCCCGGCATGCTGCGCACGATCTACGGCGACGATGAGCGCTACCAGAAGACCTACTGGAGCCGATTCCCAGGGCGCTACTTCGCGGGCGACGGCGCCAAGCTGGACGAGGCCGGCTACTGGTGGATCCTGGGCCGAGTGGATGACGTGTTGAATGTGGCCGGTCACAGGATCGGCACCATGGAGGTAGAGAGCGCGCTGGTGGATCACCCGAGCGTGGCCGAAGCGGCGGTCGTAGGGCGAGCCCACGACCTCAAGGGTCAGGCCCTGGCGGCATTCGTCACCCTGAAGGACGGGAAACAGGCGAGTCCCAGCCTCAAGGACGACCTCAAGGATCACGTGGTGAAGAAGATCGGAGCCATCGCCCGGCCTGATGACATCCTCTTTTCCGCGGACCTCCCCAAGACCCGGAGCGGGAAAATCATGCGCCGGCTGCTCAAGGACATTGCCGAAGGTCGCGCGCTGGGTGATACCACAACCCTGGCAGATCCGGCTGTGGTAAACCGGCTGAAGGAGATGTACGAGGAGAAAGAGGGGTAGGACCCGTCCTAAAACTGGATCTGCGCCCCCAGCTCGACCACCCGGT
>DASRIN010000595.1:0-10080 GCA_035649975.1 Gemmatimonadales bacterium | reverse complement strand
CGCTCCTAGTCGGTCTCCCGGCTGGAATTCCCCATTCAGGTACTTGAGAAACCCCTTCCAACCGGCCGCGACCCGGTAAGCGGTCATCCGGGTTGCCCTGCCCGGACCAGCGAACTTCTGTTGTGGCGTATGAACTTAGCGCCTGGACCCGGAGCGGAACCAACGCTGCCTACCGGCTGTTCCCTGGTGTTCTGGGATAGCCCCCCGGGGAATGTGGCCGGTGTCACAGCATCACCCTGCGGTCGGGCTAGAATCCCTTACCACAATCGTGGCCCTGGAATAAGGGCGACACGTGCACCACCTAAATGCAGGATCCGATGCGCGCACACTTCCCTGGTGGTCTCGCTGTATCCATCACCGCCCTCGCGCTACTGGCCTGTGGAGGCGAGGACCTCACGCTTCCGAGCGACGGAGCGCCGGCCACCGAAGTTCCGGCCTTCCTCGAGATGGCCGGCGGCGATAACCAGGTAGGCGATCCTGGCGCTCGTCTTGATCAGCCGTTGCGGGTTCGGCTGGTTGACCAGTCTGGTAGTGGAATTGCCGACCGACAGGTCATGTGGGTCGTCGCTACCGGGAATGGGAGTGTCGCTCCCGCATCCGCCAGAACCAACGGGGACGGATACGCCTCGACGGTCTGGACCCTGGGAGATCCCGGCCCGAACAGTCTGGCCGCCGTCGTCGAGGGCGTCGCCGGGCAGCTCACGTTTACCGCCACCGCAACAACGGGCCAGAGCGGAGGTCCGGGAGCCGGCGTTCCCAGTGCCAGTCTCTCCACCTTGTCGGTCGATCCCGCTGCCATCGAGGTGGGTAAGGGTATCTCTACGATCAGAGTGACAGTGCGTGACGGGCAAGGCGCGCCGGTGCCCGGAGTCATAGTCACCCTCGCGGCGACCGGTAGTGGCAACACTGTGACTCAGCCGGAGGGCCCCACCGGAGCCGATGGTGTGGCAGTCGGAACCCTCCGCTCGACAGTCGCCGGCACCAAGGATGTGACCGCCATCATCAATGGCAGCGTGCAGCTCAATCAAAGTGCCCAGGTATTTGTTGCCATCTCGCCGGCAACTCGAGTCGCGGCCGTCGAGGGTGAGAATCAGACTGCCCGGACCGGTGCTCAGGTACCGACACCACCTGCCGTGCGGGTGACCAATAGCCAGGGACAGCCGGTCGCTGGCTTCGGCGTGACCTTTGTGGTGACCCGAGGCGGTGGGGCAGCCACCGGTGCGTCTCAGGTGACCAACGCCCAGGGAATCGCGCGAGTGGGAAGCTGGGTGCTCGGCACCGAAGGGCAGAATACGCTCGAGGCGCGCGCGGGCTCACTCAGCGGCAGTCCAGTGGTGTTCAATGCTACGGCGAGTGCACCGCCACCTCCGCCACCTCCACCTCCGCCACCTCCACCCCCCACAACGGCGGAGCCGCATCATTTCGAGTTCCGGATCCAGCCCCATGACGTGCAGCGGGAGGAGCGGTTCACCGTCCAGGTTGCGATCCTCGATGCGTCGGGAAATGTGGTGCCGCTGAACGGAACCGAGATCTACCTGGGCCTGTGGGAGGAGGGGGACGATCACCCGTCCAATCGGCTGCTCCTGGGCGACCGGTTCGAGGAGACCCAGAACGGCATCGCTACGTTCGAGCTGGGGGTAAAGGACGGCGGCCGCTACCGCTTCATGGCTCGGTCCGACGAGCTGCCCAAGCGGCTGGGACCCTACGGGCCGGAGCTATTCAGTAACTGGTTCCAGGTGTTCTAGCAGGCCGCTGCCGCTTGATTCCTGCTTGATCGTGGCCTGCCACCATTGTCCTGGTCCCGAGTGCGACCGAATGGTTCTCCGCCAGAGTACACCAACCCTGAGGTCAAAATGGCATCCCGCGAGCTGGGTCACCCTCCAATCCGGGCTTTCGTCCTGGCCGGGGTGCTGGGAATCTTTGCCTGCGCGCCGGACCAGGATCCTACCGGACCCGCCGATAGCGCCGGTTTCACTGAAACAACTTCGGGTGGTTATCACGCCGTTTTTCTGCCGACCCTCGGCGGAACCAATGGCGAGGCATACGATCTGAACAGCGCCGATTGGATCGTGGGTCAATCGGAGACGAGCGACGGCATCTTCCGCGCGACGCTGTGGGTGAACCGGAGGTCCCGAGATCTCGGCACCCTCGGCGGCTCCTCCAGCCGGGCGAATGCCATCAGTGAATCGGGCAGAATCGTAGGCGAAGCCTCAACCTCTGACGGAAGTCTCCACCCCTTTCTCTGGACTAACGGGGTCATGCGTGATCTTGGGGCCCTGCCAGGGGGACAGGGTGGTTCTGCCCAAGCCATCAATTCGGCCGGTGTGGTCGTGGGCTGGGCGTGGAACGCCGCAGGAGACCAGCGCGCGTTCAAGTGGCACCGGGGCGTCATGACCGATCTGGGGACCCTCGGCGGAGTCACCAGCGCGGCGTTGGGCATCAACTCCTTCGGCCACATCGTCGGGTACGCCGAGAACGCCTTTGGGGTCTTTCGTGCCGTCCTATGGAAAGACGGGAAGAAGATCGTGCTGCCCCAGCTGGGCAGCAGGCATAGCAGGGTCCACCCGGATAACGAGGCCCACGCCATCAACGATGATGGCCAGATCGTGGGTTTCAGCCGCACCCGTGAAGGCGAGCACCACGCAGTCCTCTGGGAGAACGGTACCATCCGGGACTTGGGGGTGTTGCCGGGAGATCATGATAGCTTTGCAGCGGACATCAATGGAGCCGGACATATAGCCGGGCATACCAGCTGCACGGCCGGCAGCATAGGCTGCGGCGCCGAGTCGCGAGACCGCGCCTTCTTGTGGAACGGCCAGTTGCGCAATCTCGGGCCCAAGGCCCCCATTCCCAACGTGGCCTGGGGCATCAACCGCGACAATGACATCGTCGGCAGAAGCCTCCACCCGGAGGCTAATCCGGAATTTGGGGACTACCGGTGGCGGGCCACCCTCTGGACCCGTGAATAATTGATCCGCGCCAGAGCTAGAACACAAAAAAAGGACTTGGCGTCTTGCCAAGTCCTTTTGGCATTATTGGGATCGCCAGGGAAGCTCCCGAGGAGGGACTCGAACCCCCGACCCGGTGATTAACAGTCACCTGCTCTACCAGCTGAGCTACTCGGGAAAGCACCCTAAGTCTAATGCACTGCCCCTCACCCTCAACCTGCCAAGCAGCGAACTTCGGCACTCGCCAGGTGCGGTTCGGCGGCGTAGAATTTCACCACCGGGCCAACAGGAATCAAGGTCCCCATCTACCGTTGCGTGGCGATGGAATCCAGTCGCGCGTTGCGGGCAGCGGCGGAGTCCGAGGCGCCCAAAGCACCTCGAACACCCTGTGCGCCGGGGAGCCGGGACGCTCCCAGGATGCTGTCCCGCTCTCTCTGAGAGCTCGCCCTGGAAGGTTTGCTTTCCTTGGGCGCGCACCCGGCCAGGGCCAACGCCATCCCAATACCCATCAGGCCACACATTCGCAGCATGAGCACTCCGATCGAGGGTGTATAAATGTAGTTTCCCCTCTGCCAGGGTTTGCGTCTCAGAAGTTGAACGGTCGAGTGTCGCTGGAAGGGGCCAAGCCGTACTCCGTCGCCGGACGCCTGACACAGCGAAAGCGCAGAGTAAGTTGTAGTACTTGGAAATGGATGCCATGATCCCGCTGTCAAGTAGCTGGCCCGCGCAGCTGCTGGCATTCCGGTCCGCGGAAATTTTGTTGACACGCGCAACTTTGGGGCTGCATCCTAACTCATTGTCAGAAAAAATGTTACAAGTTCGAGACTTTTACTTTCCCAGCTCCCGTTTAGCTTCATTGCGATGGCTCTCCCGCTCCTGACCGGCCACCGCGAGCTCCGGGCTCGGCTGGCAGGTGCGGTCCGCGCCGACAGGCTCCCCCAGGTTCTGCTGCTCACCGGTGGCCTGGGAGTCGGCAAGCAACGCCTCGCGCTCTGGTTGGCTCAGTCGATTCTTTGTCAGACCACGGGTGACGAACCCTGTGGAAGCTGCCGGGCCTGCAAGCTGGTCGGCACTCTATCGCATCCCGATTTACACTGGTTCGTGCCGGTGCCGCGCTCCAAGGCGTCGGATCCGGACAAGCAGGTGGAAGAGGTTGGGCAGGCGCTGGCTCAGGTGCTGGAAGAGCGTCGAGCCCAGCCGCTGTACGGCGAGGTCGATGGGATGGCCAGCCACAGCCTCGCCACCGTACGCCTGCTGCAGCGCCGCGCGGCGCTGACCTCGGTTGAAGGCGGGCCCCGGGTCTTCATCATCGGAGACGCCGACCGGCTGGTGGCTCAGGAAGCGAGTCCCGAAGCCGCCAACGCCCTGCTCAAGCTGCTGGAAGAGCCGCCGAACCGGAGCTACTTCCTGCTGACGACCGTGGAGCCCCGGCGCCTGCTGCCGACGATCCGTTCCCGGGCAGTGACGTTCCGGCTGGGCCGGCTGACCGATGCAGAAGTGCGGGAGTTCCTGGCGGAGCATCTTCGCCCCCAACCCGCAGCGCAGGAACTGAACGACCGAGTGGCGTTTGCCGACGGATCCATCGGACGAGCACTCGGCGCTCGGGAGGATGCGGGGAGGGCCAGGGAGGCGGCGGCCCAGTTGCTCGAGTCGGTCCTGGCCAACCCGGCTGCGGCATACGAGCGGGCCCTTCGCCAGCCTCCCTGGTCCGCTCGGGGAGAGTTCACCGCGATGCTGGACGCGCTGGCCGAGCTGCTGGGCGATGCTGCGCGAAGCGCCTCGGGTCAGGAGCCTCGCCACGAGATACCAGTGGCGCTCCGCCCCCGCAGCCCCGCTGCCCTGGTCCAGGCGCTGGAGAAAGTGGCCGATGCTCGGGAGGCCGCGTGGGGCAACGTGAATCCGCAGCTGTTGCTCGCGGTGTTGGGGAATGAGCTGGCGGAGGTGCTGTGAAGCTGAGCCACGTGGACGAGTCGGGCCGGGCTCGGATGGTGGACGTAAGCGACAAGCCGGAGTCGGAGAGGACCGCAATCGCTGAAGGCGCGGTGCGGATGTCGCCCGAAGCCTTTCGGGCTGTGGCCGAGCAGACAGTGGCGAAGGGCGACGTCCTGGCAATCGCAGAGGTCGCGGGAACGATGGCCGCTAAGCGGACCGGCGAGCTGATTCCGCTCTGTCACCCGCTCGCGCTAGATCTGGTTGGGGTCGAGGCTCGCCTGGAGCCGGAGTTACCCGGAGTCCGGATCACCGCCCGTGCCAGGGCCACCGGGCGCACCGGCGTCGAGATGGAAGCGCTGACCGCGGTTGCGGTTGCCTGTTTGACGGTGTATGACATGGTGAAAGCCAGCGACCGGGGAATGACTATCGAGGAAGTACGTTTGGTCAGTAAGTCGGGGGGAAGCCGGGGGGATTGGCACCGGACCGCGCCCTAGCGGAACCGGCTCTTTCAATAGAAAGGGGTTGTCACGTGGCGAGACCCATCGATTACGGTGAACCGAAGCCGATGACCGCGGAGCGCATCCTGATCAGGGGCGGACTGCTGTTGGCAGCCGCCGTCGGCATCGGTGCGCTGGGCGGTTGGAACAAGGCCGTGCGGGCCGCCAGCGATCACGCCACGATCCCCGATGCCAGCCTGATCGCCCGACGGATGGGGAACCTCAGCGAACAGTTGGAGGCCTCCAAGGGCGAATCCATGGTCCTCAAGCTCCAGCTGGAGCGGGCCAACACCATCCTGGAAAACTCCACCCGCTACCAGATTCCCGCCGACCTATCGGCAGCCATATATGACATCGCTTTGAGCGAAGGGATCGATCCGTCGTTGGGATATCAGCTGGTGAAGATCGAGAGCCAGTTCAACCGGAAGGCCAAGAGCAACATGCGGGCGTACGGCTACACCCAGCTTCAGGTGGAGACTGCCCGGTTCTACCAGCCCAACATCAAGGAAAAGGATCTCTACGACCGCGACACCAACCTGCGGCTGGGCTTCCGCTTCCTGAACGAGTTGCTGGCCCGGTTCCAGTACGACGTACATCTCGCACTACTGGCCTACAACCGGGGACCCAAGCGGGTTGATCAGATTTTGGCCCAGGGCGGCAACCCGGCCAACGGGTACTCCGACGCGGTGTTGAAGGGTTACCGCCCGCTGACCAACGGCGTAAGCCGCTAGTTCGGAATCCTGATCGCGCGGCCCGCCTGGAGCGAGGCGCGCCCCGTCAGACCGTTCGCAGTCCTCAGGGCCTGGACCGAGACGCCATACTGTTTCGCCAGGCCCGAGAGCGTTTCCCCCCGCTGCACGACGTGAGTCCGTATCCCGCTCGAATCCGGTGCCGCTGCCGGCGGCTGGGGCTGCGGCGCGTCGGGTGATACCACCCGAAGCCGCTGGCCCACCCGGATCCGTCCCCGCTGGTCGAGCTTGTTCCAGGCCCGCAGCTCGCGCTGCGTCACGCCGTACTCGTCGGCAATCTCCGAGATCGTCTCCCCGCGCTTGACCCGGTGGAACGCCCCGGTGTTGGTCCCCGCGGCCACCACGGGTTCCGCCATCCGGCGGGCCACCTTGGTCGAAGGAACGCCGCCGGTCGGAACCACCACCCGCTGGCCGATCCTGACCCGGCGAGGGTGGAGCCGGGGATTTGCCGCCAGGAGCATCGCCTCGCTGACGTGATAGCGGCGGGCGATGTGTCCCAGCGTCTCCCCCCGAGCCATGAAGTGCTCGATGAAGGTGACTCGCTGGCGCGCCGGCAGCACCTTGTAGGCCGCCACTGTGGCCTCTCCCCGCCCTACCGGTAAGCGGAGCACGGAGCGCGATCCCGGCGGCGTCGCCAGCCGGAGATACTGCGGATTGAGCTCCCGAATCGCCGCGACGGTGGTGTCGGCCAGTCGGGCGATCACGTCGAGACCGGTCATGTCGGGTACTACGATCGAGTCGTACGCAGCTGGCTGCGCCGGGCCCACCTGAAACCCGTACCGCTGAGGCTGCTTCGCGATCAGCGCGGCGGCGATCAGTTTCGGCACGTAATCCTTGGTCTCCCGCCGGAGCAGTCTGGTGTCGTACAGGCGGAAGAAGGTTGCATCGGAGTTGGTGGTGTCGCTCTCCTCGTCCGGCAGCCGGATCAGTCCGCGAGACACTTTGCCCGATCCTGCGTTGTATGCCGCCGCGGCCAGATAGAGCGAGCCGAACCGCCGGTTCAGGTCGGCCAGGTGGCGGACCGCCGCGTCAGTTGCCTTGAAGGGATCGCGGCGCTCGTCCACCCAGGAATCCACCCGCAGCCCATAACCCTTGGCCGTCCGCTTCATGAACTGCCACATGCCGACTGCCTTGGCCCGACTGGTGGCGGTGTTGGAGAAGCCACTCTCGATCAACGCGAGGTAAACTAGGTCACCAGGAAGCCTTTCCCGCTGGAGCCGCTCGCGGATCATGCTCTCGTATCGGGGCAGACGGGTGAGCCAGATCGCCATCCGCTCGCGGCCGCGGTCCTGAAAGAAGTCGAGGTAGTACTGCACCCGGTCGTGGCTGTTGTAGGTCGTGACGTCGATGTCCCAGGTGACCGCGTCCGCGACGGCATTGGCCCCACCGGTCTCACCGGCTTCCTCCTCCCCATCTTCGGCATCAGACTCGGGATGGGCGTCCGCCAGTTCCTCCAGCACGGCTTCGTCCGCCGCCGAGTCCGCCGCCTGCCGCCGCTCGGCGTCGAAGTCGGCCACCACCAGCGGGGAGTCCGTGGCTATGGTCTGGGGCAGACCCAACGAATCGAGCACGGCGTTGATGGACTGCGGTTGTACCGGGGTGTACCCCATCAGCGGAGAGGGAGGGAGGCCGGTCGAGCGGGGAGATCCGTGTCCGCCACAGCCGGCGAGACCTGCGATCGCAAGACACATCCAGAGTCGGCGCATGAACACTCCTATGGCGCTGGGCCGCAATGGTCCCGCCCGCTGCGCCTTCGGCAAGATTTCGGGTGGCGTGTGCCACCGTTTTCACGTGCAAACCGCAGGACCCAGAGGCGAACTGAGGCAAGCCGCAGCGGGACCGCTAGCGCATGAAAAGCCGGTTCCCGAGGATGCGGTTAGTGGCGTTCAGCACAGCAAGGGCAGCGCCACGCGCGGTGTCGGTCTCGGTGAGGTAGGAGCCCACCATTCGCTGGCCGCTGCCGGGACCTTCGCCATGAACCGCCAGCGATACGATGATGACGGTGGCGTCGAAGGCGCGGACCGCCTTGACCCCGAGCAACTCGAAGCTGAGCCCGCCCTGCACCGCCTGACCCAGCGCCACCACGCACGCTTGAGCCGAGCACCGCAGCTCGCCGGCCTGCGAGGCGAGCCCTTCACCTTCGCCAGTGAACTGTTCGGAGTCTCTCCAGGTCAGCCCGACCCGCGCCCGGCAGCGCCCATTGGGCAGCCGATCGAGGGTGAACTCCGCAAAGCGGAGTCGCTCTCCGAGTGGGGCTGACGACATGGCCGTCCTGGGATCGGGCCCAAAGGCTGGAAGCGACACACTGGGCGGCAGGGCAAAGCCCATGCCAGTGGTCAGGTCAATTTCGCGGCGAGAAGCTCGAGGAGGTCTTTGTCGGAGAGGCGATCAGCCCGCGCGAAGAGCGCTGACTTGGAGGAGGAAGAGAGTGGATACGACGCCCAGATCGAGCGCTGCCCCGGATCCGCAGCGCGAAAGGAGAAGACCAGATTCCATTGCGATGAATTGGGAGTTCGCTCAGCCGCGATCGAGACATTCCAGCGGCGGCCATCGTGTTCCAGCACTCGCCACGCCATCAGCTCCGAACCAGCGCCTGAAACCGCGCCCGTAAGTCGCGAGTGACCGGACCCGCCTTGCCCGACCCGATGACCCGCCCGTCGAGCTGCCGGATCGCAACCAGCTCGGTGGCGGTGCCAGTCAGGAAAGCTTCGTCGGCAGTGTACACGTCGTACCGGTTGAGCGTGCGCTCTTCCACCTGATAGCCGGCGCCGGTGGCGATCTCGATGACCACGTCGCGAGTGACGCCCTTCAGGATTCCGCCGTAGGCAGGCGGCGTGCGTACAATGTCGTGCTTCACCACGAAGATGTTCTGCCCCGACGCCTCGGCGACGGAACCGGTGCTGTCCAGCATCAGGACCTCGTCGGCACCGGCGTTGATGCCCTCGATTTTTGCCAGGATGTGAGCCAGATAGTTGAGCGACTTCACCCGGGGTGACAGAGACTCCCGTTGCGGGATCGGAGTGCCCGCCGTGATGACGTTGAGTCCCGCCTCGTACACATGCTCCGAAAAGAGCTTGATCGTGTCGACGATGATCAGCACCGTCGGCTTGAGGCATTTGCGGGGATCGAGTCCCAGATCGCCCACGCCCCGGGTGACGATATGCCGGATGTAGGCTTCCGCGATCCCGGAACGGCGGACCGCTTCCTCGGTGATGGCCGCCATCTCGTCCCGCGACATGGGGATGGTAAGCCAGATGGCCTTGGCCGAGTCGTACAGCCGCTCAAGGTGCTCATCCAGCCGGAAAATTTTCCCGCCGTATACCCGGATCCCTTCGAAGACGCCATCGCCATAGAGCAGGCCGTGGTCGTAGACCGACACCGTGGCGGTGTTCCTATCGTACCACTTGCCATCGAGCCATACGATGGGAGTTCCGGTTCCGGCCGGGGTGGCAGTGCTCTTGGGCTTGGCGCTCACGGTCACAGTGACAATGTAGGCGACGCAAGACTCATTGGCTATTGGGGCGCGTCCCCAGAGTGACCGCGAGGGCACGAACTCCGGTACAAGTCATTGCGAGAAGCGAAGCTCCGAAGCAATCCCGTGTTGGGCTCCCTGGTCCTTGCGGCACTGAGGGTGCCTCGCCTCCGACAAAAGAACGCAGTCGTTCGGCGAGGCACTCCTCAGCGCCGCTGCCAAGCTCCGAAAAAACAGCTGTCACAAAGCACCTGAGGAGCTTCGCAGCGAGGCCGCTGGGTTCTGCGACGACACTGCGTTCTTTTGTGGCGGAGCAGAACCCGGCGGTCTCGCGCAGAACATCGGAGTTCAGCGTCCAAGCGGCGGGATTAGTGCGCGTCCACCGCTGGCCCACCACCTCGCGGTCGGCGAAGCAGGAAAATCGCCGGCGACACCACCAGAAACGTGAGCAGCAAGAGCATCCAGGCATCATTGTAGCTCAG
>DASRIN010000594.1:0-2740 GCA_035649975.1 Gemmatimonadales bacterium | reverse complement strand
AAAGCCAGATCTGGCACTCCGTGAAGCGATAGAAATCGGGGAACCGGCGCTGACCCTCCTGGCACCAGTGGGTCGCCTCTACCTGATCTTCCAGATCCAGCGAGCTCTGGAACAATCGCAACAGGGTCTGCTTGGCCGACGAGAGATAGGGATCGGCTTCGTAGGATCGGAGCGCAGCAAGCTTTGCCTCAGCGCTTCGGGATTGGGCCATCAACATATGACTCAACCAGGTCCAGGCAACAGCCGCCGTCGGATTTGCGGTGACTGCGGCTCTCAAGTCCTGCTCCGCGCGCGTGAGTAGCTTCGTGGCTTCGGCCTGATCGGGCTCGAGATTGACCAGCCAGCGCATGTAGGTCAGCACCCCACGGAGCTCGAGGGCATCTGGATCCGCCGGTTGGAGCGTCAAGGCTCGATTGGCGTGACGCATGCCGATTCCTAGCCACTTGGAGTAGTGTGCCTTGTCATCTTTCAGATCCATCTCACGGTAGGCAAGCCAACCGCGCTGAACGGTGGGCTCCACCCATTTCGGATCGACCCTCTCCGCCTGGGCCAGCAGCGTGTCGGATTCCGCGAGCTTGCGCGCCGTGGCTGCGGTGTCTCCAGACGCCAGAAGGTCTTCGGCATCGCGACTCGGTTTCTCCGCTTGCTGGCGCAGCTCCCAGGCAGCAGCGCTTCTGGTGCCCTTTTGGCCCTCGCGAAAGCGAATCTCCTGTCCCAGCCGCTGTCGCAGAAAGATGGCGACCTCCTTGGCTACGTCGTCCTGCAGAGCGAAGATCTCCTGCCGAGGCCGCTCGACCGTCGTGCTGCCGATCTCAGTTCCGTCCTGGGCGTTCACCAGAGAAATGGTTACCCGGAGGCGGTCACCCAGTTGGGTGACGTTACCGGTGACCAGGGTGCCGACCTTGAGGGCTCGACCAACACTGTCCGGCGTGACCCGAGCCTGACGGAACGGACTTACCCCACTGCGGGAGATCACCTCCAGCGGCCGCACCCCGCTCAGCTCGTGGATCAGCGACTCGGTAAGCCCATCGGCCAGGTAAGCAGCGGAATCCCCCACGCCCCGGCTGTCGAAGTACATCACCGCAATGCGATTAGGATCGGGCCCGGAGGTTGTGCTCGCCCCCGCTCGGTCCAGCCGTACCCTCCAGGTAATCAAGCCTCCCGCGACCAACAGGAGGCCGGCGGCAGCTGGCCAGAAAACCCTCCGATGGCCAGCGGTCCACGCCGCGATTCGTGCAGGCAGTGACCGAGGGCCCTGGGGGACAGGGCCGGTAGGTCGCCGGACCGGGTGAGGTGCACTGCGCCGCGCCCGCATGGCGGCAGACGAGCTCCGCCGGGCGGCAGGCCCGGTGTCCACCGCCGCCAGCGCGTCGGCAAAATCGGAAACCGTGGGGAACCGGTCGGCAGGAGTCTTCTCCAGCGCCCGCATGATTGCGTCTTCGATCTCATCGGGGACCGAGCTGCGCACCACTTGAAGGCTGGGGACCGCCTCCATGGAATGGCGCGCCAGGACGGCCATGGCATTCGGACCTACGAATGGAGGCTGACCAACCAACATCTCGTACGACATGCAGGCCAGGCTGTACTGGTCGGTTCGCCCATCGATGCGGTCGCCGCCCACAGCCTGTTCCGGGCTCATGTAATGAGGGGTGCCCACCGCCATCCCGGTCTCGGTGAGCTTCTCTCCTCCGGCCTGACTTACCGCTCGGGCGATACCGAAGTCCGCCACCAGCGGACGTCCATCCTGAAGCAGGATGTTCTCCGGCTTGATGTCCCGATGGACGACCCCCCGATTATGAGCGTAATGCAGGGCGTCGGCTATCTCACAGGTGAGCTGGATCGACTCCTGCAGGCTGAGCTGCTGCTCCCGGTCCATTCGATCTCGGAGGGACTCGCCCTGCACATACGGCATCACGTAGTACAGGAAGCCACCCGCCGCGCCGGAGTCGTACAACGCCAGGATGTTGGGGTGCTGCAGCTGGGCGGCAACCTTGATCTCGCGCAGGAAGCGGTCGGCACCCATCGTGGCCGCAAGCTCGGGGCGCAGTACCTTAATGGCCACTTGGCGCTCGTGCCTGTCATCGCTGGCCAGGTACACACTGGCCATCCCACCCTGTCCAATCAGACGATCGATGGAGTAACGCCCATCGAGGGCAGCACGGAGCTGGTCGAGCTGGTCCATTTGTGGGGGCGCCTCAAACGGCGGGAAGTTCTCTGAAGATAACGCCGGGGTTCCGGCAAACCAGCAGCAACCGCCCGGCTGGCCTCACGCCAGCCTGCGATCACGCATCGGCCCGGTTCCGACCTACTCTTTCGCCCGGGCGATGGTGAGCTTGAAGCCGTCCGGATCCTGCGCCGTGAAGCTGTAGGTGTCCCACCGGTTCCCTGGCTCTTCCAGGATCGTCCCACCGAACTTCTTCAGTCGTGCCGCCAGCGCGTCCACCTCCTGCAAGGTCTCGCACAAGATCCGGAACCCGACTCCCTTGAGCCGTTCCCGGCCTTTGGCAAAGTCGTCCTGCGACAGGCCCAGATGACAGGCTCCGGCCTTGAGCATGACGCCTTCGAGTTGGCCGCCATCCTCCCAGCGCTCGGTTACGAAGAATCCGAGGCCCTCGCGGTACCAGGCGATGCTGCGCTGGAGATCGCTCACCGTAAAGGTGGGCACGATGGAGCGCAGGCGGAGGGTCTCGGGCTGCTGGCGCTTGGTCGCCATTGGTTTCTCCTTCCTGCAAGGTGGACT
>DASRIN010000593.1:0-4182 GCA_035649975.1 Gemmatimonadales bacterium | reverse complement strand
ACTGGACGGGACTGCTATCGGCCGGGCGATCCGGGATGAGGTGGCTGCGGAGGTGGCGCGCCTGAATCATACCGGCCGCCGGCCCGGGCTCGCCGCCGTGCTGGTGGGAGAAGATCCGGCCAGTGCGGTTTACGTGCGCTCCAAGGGGAAGGCCTGCGAGGAAGCCGGCATGCACTCGGTGACCATTCGGCTTCCCGCCGAGACCCCGGAAGCCGAGCTCCTCGCGACGGTGGATCGCCTCAACAGCGATCCCGAGATCCACGGCATCCTGGTGCAGCTCCCGTTACCCAAACACATCAACAGCGAGAAGGTGCTCCGCCGGATCGACCCGGGGAAGGATGTGGATGGATTCCATCCGATGAACGTGGGCAAGCTGGTCACCGGCGACAAGACGGCATTCCGGCCCGCCACGCCGTACGGTGTTCAGCAGATGCTGATCCGGTCCGGCATCGAGACCAAGGGTGCTCACGCCGTCATCGTCGGACGGTCGAACATCGTGGGCCGCCCCATGGCCAATCTTCTGATCCAGCAGGGTCCTGGCGGCGACGCCACGGTCACCGTCTGCCACTCCCGGACCCGGGATCTGCCGGCAGTCACTCGCAGCGCCGACATCCTCATCGCGGCAATTGGGAAGGCCGAGTTCGTGACGGCCGACATGGTGCGTCCCGGCGCCGTGGTCATCGACGTCGGCATCAATCGGGTGGACGACGCCTCCCGGCCGAAGGGGTACCGCCTGGTGGGAGATGTGGCTTACGACCAGGTGGCCCAGATTGCGTCGGCCATTACCCCGGTTCCCGGCGGGGTCGGGCCCATGACGATTGCGATGCTGCTGCAGAACACGCTGCAGGCCATGAAGCAGGCAGCTCCCGATCAAGCTCACGCGACAACGCCTTCGTGGTGAGTTGTTGCTGATTCCGAATTAGCGATGACCTTATCACTTGCATTCAATGTTCCGTCCGCCACCGATCAGGTCTGGTCGGTCGGTCAGCTCAATGCCTCCGTCAAACGGCTGTTCGAGAAGCATGCCCCGAACCCGCTCTGGGTCCGGGGCGAGATGGTGCAGTGTAAGGTCTGGTCCAGCGGGCACTGGTACTTCACTCTGCGGGACAAGCGGAGCCAGGTGCGCTGCTGCCTGTTCGGCCTGAATGCCGCTCGGGCCGGGAAGCCTCCGGCCGACGGGACCGAGGTCTACGTCCTGGGCCGTCCCGGCCTGTACGAGGACAAGGGCGACTTCCAGCTCATTGTCTCCCGCGTGCTCCCGACGGCCTCCGTCGGCGGACAGCAGCAGGAGCTCGAGCGGGTGAAGGCTGCGCTGCAGCAGGACGGGCTGTTCGACGCTGCGCGCAAGCGTCCCCTTCCGAAGTACGCCTCGATCATTGCCCTCGTGACCAGCCGGGACGGTGCTGCGCTGCACGACGTGGCCACTGTCACCCGGAAGCGGTGGCCCTGCGCCCAGCTCCTGGTCATCAGCGCGCGGGTCCAGGGCGACGGTGCCGTGGGAGAGCTGGTGCAGGCGCTCCGCCTGGTCAACCGCATACCTCGCCTGGATCTCTGCATCCTGGGCCGGGGAGGCGGTGCGCGGGAGGATCTCGCCGCCTTCAACAGCGAGGCCGTATGCCGGACCCTGGCCGAGGTTCGAGTGCCTACCATCTCAGCGGTGGGGCATGAGGTGGACATCTCCCTCACGGATCTGGTAGCCGACGTGCGGGCCGCCACGCCATCCGCCGCCGCCGAGCTGGCGGTGGCCGATCGCCAGGACGTGAGCCGGCTGCTCGACGACCTGTCCGTGCGCCTCGCCTCCGGACTGGGCGGAAGAACCCGGCTCGGATTCGAGCGGCTGGCCCGGGCCGAAGACCGCCTGCAGGCTGCGCTTCAGTCCGCAGTGCGCAGCCAGCGTAGCCGGGCGGACCGGTTGGCGGCCCAGCTGGATGCTCTCAGCCCGCTGCGCGTGCTTGGCAGAGGATACGCCGTGCCGCTCGGCACCGACGGCCGGGTGCTCAAGCGCCGGGCCGAGTTCACGCCTGGGCGATCCTTCCAGCTGCAGGTGGTAGATGGCGAGGTTCCTGCTCGCGTGGAGCCGTGAAATCATGACCCGCAAAGATGCCGCTAACTCGGCGACCGCTTCGGTTACCGAAGAACTCGCCCGCCTGGAAGAGATTGTACGCCGACTCGAGGCCGAGGACCTGGAGTTGGACTCCGCGCTGGCTTTGTTCGAGGAGGGCGTTGCCCGCCTCCGCGCCGCCCGGGAGCGCCTCGCTGCGGCTGAGCTCAAGGTTCAGGCCGTGCTGGAGGAAGCCAGCGGCGATCTCCGATACACCAAGCTCGATGCGTGAGGCCGTCTTCAGGACGGACGCCATGGCGACCGACCTGTTGATCGAGGCACGCGAGTCAATCGACACCCTTCTCCGGGACTGGGCCGAGCACCTCGAGGCCGAGCTCGGCGGGCGCGACGGTCAGGCGTTGGCCTACGCGCTCAGGACGCCGGGTAAGCGAGTCCGCGCGGCACTACTGCTGGCGGCGTATCGCTCGGTCGGGGGGCACTCACCGGGAATTGCCGGTGTGGCCGCTGCTGTGGAAACGGTTCACGCCTACTCTCTCGTCCATGATGACCTGCCCTGCATGGACGATGACGATCTCCGGCGGGGACGTCCCACCGCCCACCGCGTCTTCGACGTGCCGACTGCGACCCGGGTAGGCTTCCTGCTGGTGCCGGTGGCGGCCCGGCTCCTCGCCGTGGCGGCTCGAGAGCTGGGTCTCCCCGCCGGTGTCTTGGGACGAATGGCCGGCGAGCTGTTCCAGGCGGGCGGCATCGAGGGCATGGTAGGAGGACAGTGGCTGGACCTGGAGGCCGAGGGTAAGACGCTCACCCTCCCCGAGCTTATCGCGGTGCACCGGGGCAAGACCGGCGCGCTCATTCGGGCCGCTTGTACGCTGGGTGGTATGGCGGGTGAAGCGCTCCCGGAGGCCCTCGAGGGACTCCGAAAATACGGTGAGGAGATCGGGCTGGCATTCCAGATCGCGGACGATGTTCTCGACGCCACCGGAACCAGCGAAGAGCTGGGAAAGACCGCCGGGCGCGACGCTCAGCTTTCCAAGTCGACCTACGTCGCGCTGCTCGGCATCGAAGGTGCTCGCGCTGAGGCCCACCGGTTGGCCCGTAGTGCTGTTGCCCACCTGGAGGTGGCCGGCGTCCCCTCGGACGCACTGGGTGCCCTGGCCGGATATATTGTACACAGGACATCGTAAGTCATGGGACCCGCTGACGTTCCAGTTACATCCCGAGGGAGCCCTTCGCACGGCTCAGGGCAGGCTCCGCGAACGAGGGACGTGGTAGTTAAATCCTGACACCGTTCTCTCGATCCCTCGCGCAGCCTGCCCTGAGCGCAGCGAAGGGCTCGGGATGAGGAGACCGGGTTCACCAGCCATGTCCTTGCTCTCCACGATCAAGTCTCCGGACGACCTCAAGCGCCTGCGCCGCGACCAGCTTCCCCAGCTGGCCCAGGAGATCCGGGATCGGCTGATCGAGTGCTGTTCCATCACCGGTGGACACATCGGCGCCAGCCTCGGCGTGGTGGAGCTGAGCATCGCTCTGCTGTACGAGTTCGACTCGCCGACTGACAAGATCGTCTGGGATGTCGGCCACCAGGCCTACGCTTGGAAGCTGCTGACCGGCCGGAACGAGCCCTTTCCCACGCTGCGTCAGCGGGACGGTATCTCCGGCTTTCTCAAACGGAGCGAGAGCCAGCACGACCAGTTCGGAGCCGGCCACGCCGGCACGGCGATGTCCGCCGCGCTGGGCATGGCCACCGCCCGGGATCTCAAGGGCGAGCGGCACAAGGTCGTGGCGGTCGTGGGCGATGGTGCCCTCACCTGCGGCTTGTCCTACGAAGGGATGAACAACGCCGGCCATTCCGAGCGGGACATCATCCTGATCGTCAACGACAACGGCATGTCCATCTCGCCCAATGTGGGAGCGATCAGCAAGACCCTGGGCCGGATTGTGGCCGACCCCCGCACCAACAAGCTCCGCGAACTGATCAAGGGCATGACCTTCAAGCTGGGCGGCGTGTTCGGGGAGGGCGTGGTCGACTTCGCCCGCAACCTCGAGGAGAGCGTCAAGAACCTGTTCTCGCCCGGCATGCTGTTCGAGGAGCTCGGCTTCCGCTACTTCGGTCCAATTGA
>DASRIN010000592.1:0-3367 GCA_035649975.1 Gemmatimonadales bacterium | reverse complement strand
GACGCGGAGGGTGAGGCGGCACGGCGGCACGCGCAGGCCATGCTGCGCACTCCCGCCGTCGCGAGGCGCAGCTAATCACCCGTTCTCTCTCGTGTCGGTCACCATAGTCCGAAGTACACTCGAAGCTGTGCCCGGATCGCGTGGCTGTCTGGCACCCGTCCGCCGCCGGCGCGAATTACCCGCTCATAGGTCCAACCTGCATCTACCGGCATGCCGGTTCCTCCCCGCCTCAAGGCTCCCGGATTGGAATAGGTAAACCCCAGCACCAGCGCAGTCGCATTGGCCGCTGACTCCTCCGCCAGCACGTTGGCATCGATGCCGGGCAGCGCGTCGGCGGGGGTCGAATAGGCGTAGCTGTCGGTGCTCCGAGACCAGTGGTCTACCCCGGCCCGTAACGCGAATGTCCGCGCCAATCGGTAGAACGGATGTACGCCGATGGCGACGATGTCACCCGGATCCCAGTGAACCATCGCGAGGCGATCCGGACCGGCAAATGGCTGGCTCGGTGGTGCCACCCGTGTGATAATGTCTGCCGCGAACTGGCGCACATAGCTGCCGGTCAGGCGGGCTCCGAAGGCTCCCGCTCCTAAATCGGTTACCAGGTCAACCTGAAGATCGGTCTGGCCGTCTCCCGTGCCGATGTCGAGCGGATGATCGGATCGCTCGCGCTGGCCGGTAGGAAGTCGTGCCAGGCCGGAGACGGCGGCCCGGAATCCTCCCCGGCTGGTACCGCGGTCCCACCGATCCACCAGAGTCAGTGTGGCCCCCACTTCCGCGTCGCCTCGAAACGTGACTTTGGACTCCGAGAGCCGCACTGCCACTGGTCCGGCGGGCGAGGTGAGCAGCTGATTGAGGTCGGCCTCGGTCATCACTGCCGTCGGCAATGTGGGCACCAGGGTGAAGCCCGGTACGCTGAGACTGCTGGACAATGTGGTTTGCAGGGCAGCAATTCGGGCGTTCATAGCTACGCCGGCCGCGCTGGTGGTTGTCGGCAGCGCGGGTGACGCCATGGCGGGATCGGCCAGAAGTCCGAAAAGATCCGCGCGGAGGACGGTAGCATCGGCCAGCGTGGCTTCGGCCAAGGCCCGCTGACTGGGATCTCCGTTGTAATCGCCGGCGGCGAGCTTGGCGCTCAACGTGGCCAGCGCCGCGTCCATCTCGTTGAAGAAGGGAAGCTGGTCGGCTCCCGGATCCAGCCCTGCATCGGCGGAGCTGGCGTCGAGGTCCATGGCGGACTGGACCCGCGACTGAACTAGAGGAATCCGCCCGAAGATGGTGATGGAATTGGTGAGGCCCAGACTCAGCCCCAGAAAGCCGGTCCCGACGTCGGCCTCTGCGTCGGTGGTCAACGCGCCTAGATTGATCCGGTAGCCGGGGTTGCTGATGATTCGGCCGATGCGCGCGTCAGCGTCGGCAAGGATGGGGATGCGGTCGCTTCCCAGCGCCGGGCTCGCCAGATCGGCGGCGTAGCTCTCGCGCACGCCATTGTGGAAGCGCAGGTCGAAGGACTCGAGGGTTCCGTCGAGGTCCACCCGCACCGCGCCACCGGGCACGCCGAGGGGAGGAAACTGCGCCTCCATCTGGGTCGGCAGGATCAAACCAGCCACTATTGCGAGGCGCCACGCGCAATGCCCCAAAGCCCCTCCAGGGAAAAGCCCACCAGAGTGAATCCGTTGTCGTCGGCACGGCTGGCAAGTTCGCTGTTTCAGTCCTGCTTTGCCACCCAGCCAACGGCCATTGCCTCTGCGCCAGGGCGCGTCAATCTGATCGGGGAGCATACCGATTACAACGGAGGCCCGGTGCTGCCGGTGGCCATCGAGCGGCGCACCGCGGTTGCGGCCCGGGTGGCGGAGCGGTGGTCAATGGTGTCGGAGTCGGAGGGCGCTGCCGGAGAGATGGCGATCGACGCGCCGATGCGTCATGTCTGGAGCGACTATCTCGTGGGAGTGGTTCGGGAGCTGCGCGCTCTCCGCGCGGCGCCGCCAGGTGCGCAGATTACCGTTGCCACCAGCTTGCCGATCGGAGCCGGACTCTCCTCCTCTGCGGCGCTCACGGTAGCTGCCGCCAAAGCGCTCAGCCTGCTGGCAGGCCGGCGGCTCTCGCCGGCCGAGCTGGCGGAAGTTGCCTTCCGGGCCGAGTACCATCAGGTCGGGGTGCGCTGCGGTCGCATGGACCAGACCATTGCGGCCCATGGACAGCGCGCCACAGCTCTCCTGTTCGAGACCGCAGACGGCACGCTCCAGCAGGTACCCTTTCCGGGCCGGCTCTGGATTGTGGAGACCGGTGTGTCACACCGTCTGACAGGTGGATCGCTCAACCGGCGGCGCCGGGAGTGTGAGGAGGCGCTGGCCTTCTGCCAGGAGTGGCGACCTGGGCTTCGCTACCTGGCTCAGCTCCGCCCGGCCGACCTTCCCGAGGCGGAGCGCCGGCTTCCGCCGCCGCTGGTGCCGCGGGTCCGCCATGTGGTGACTGAAACGGCCCGCACTCGCTTGGCGGCTCTTGCTCTGGCAGGGGGGGATCTCGAGGCGCTGGGCCGGCTCCTGGTGGCCGGGCACCAGTCGCTGCGCTACGACTACGAGTCTACCATTCCCGAGGCGGATTTGATCGTGGAAACCGCGGTGAGACACGGCGCTTATGGGGCGCGGCTCACCGGTGCAGGGTGGGGAGGAGCCGTCGTTGTCCTGGCACCTGCCGCGCAGGATCGCCGCATCATCGCGGAAGTCGCGGGTGAGTTTACCGGACGGTTTGGTCACCCGCCGGTTTGTTGGAGTACTCGGGCTGCTCCCGGCGTACGGCGGGATACGATTTCCGGATGACGCGGTATATTTCGCCACTCGGGCCCGGGTGGCGAAATCGGTAGACGCAAGGGACTTAAAATCCCTTGGGGGCAACCCCGTGCGGGTTCGAGTCCCGCCCCGGGCACTTACACCGCAATGACTTAGAGCATCATCTCGCCGCCCTTCGCGGCTTTCGCCGCTGATTGTGCCCCCATTGTGCCCCTCCTGCTGTCTCGGTCAGGAGTAACTCCCAATGGAACACCGCGACAAAACGTTTGAAAACCAAGAAATCCTATTAGACGGAAATGTCTTCACCGGATGTACCTTCAGAAACTGTCGAATAGTGGTCAGGGGTGAAGCGGGTGCCATCGTAGGGGCCTGCACGTTCGAGAACGCGAAGTGGGTATTGAAAGGACCAGCCGCGAGCACTCTCCAGTTTCTGTCGCAGTTGTACAAGGCCAGCCAATCAGGGCCCCCAGATCGTCGAGGATTTCTTCTTTGATAGAGTCCGGAAGAGGATCTAGCCGGATCTCAACTGCTGTTGTGCCTGCAAACTCTGCTCCCCAAATCAACCACTCCATCGTCAAGCT
>DASRIN010000591.1:0-6898 GCA_035649975.1 Gemmatimonadales bacterium | reverse complement strand
GGATCGCTGTTGATCTGATGAAACTGGCCGTTCTGCCTGAGGTAGCTCGCGCTAATACCTCCCACATCCGAGGCGATCAGCCGGGTATCCAGGGCCACAGCTGTGCCCACGTCGGACACGGGACTGGCCAGGCGGATATCGTCGACCCAAAGCTCTGCCTCGGCTGTCGAGGTGCCCGCAACCCGATAGATGCCGGCCGATACTTCCTGGACCGCTGCCAGGTTCGGAGGATTGATTCCCGGGTCCGCCAGATGTACCAGGTACGGTCCATCGCAGGCAACGTAGGCGTTCGGGTCACCGCCGCACTCCGCCGAGCCCGACGGAGGCGCCCCACTGAGCCAGCGACTCTCCAGATCCGCCCGGAGCTGGCGCCAGACCTCCAGATCGATGTCGAACTCGGGCTCCCACATCGTGCTCCGGGCCGGCGCCCGGTACATGTAGAAGTTGCGATCGTCGCTACCCATCTTGATGAAAGCCTGGTAATCGCCAGCATCCCACTCGACGCCGCGGCCCCGCACCCAGACTCGCAGCGACCGGTAGGCCAGTACATTCTGGGGTCCGGCAGGGAAACGAAGGTAGGCTTCGGCCCGCTCCCCGACCTCGAGCTCCCGGGCAATCAGGCGGAGGGACGTCTCGTTGACCTGAGTTCCCAACTCACCCTGGTCCCCACCCCGCCGGGACACCCCTCCGAACACGCCTGGCGGCGACTCGTATCCCAGGTCGGTGGTGTTCTCGGTCGAGATGATTGAGGCGATTACCTCTCCGCTGGGCTCCGCCAGTGATCCGGAGATGCCAGCGATGGGCCTTTCCGCCCGCCGCACCCAAGGGGACCCCACCAGGCGTAGGCGCGCCAACCCAAACTTGGCCACGATATCCGACTGGCCGGGATCCGGTGGCGACACCACAGTGAGCCGCAGGTGCTGGATGAGGCGAAGGTTTGGAGTTCCGATCGAATCGTCTGGAGTACGGATGGGTATCCGGTAGAGCTGCCAGCCATTGGGGCTTCCGTCGCTGAGCAGCCGGCCGTTGCGGACGAAGTACTTGCCTCCGGGAGCGACGCTCACCACGTAGCGGAACACGTTCTCGTTGGTGCCGGAAGAGTTGAGGACGTTGTCTCCGTTGAGGTCTTCGGTGTCCAGGAAACCGTTGCCGTGGGTACAGCGGCTACTGAGATCGCCCCAGGGAAACACCGGCACTGCGGTGCCGAGCACGCGCTGACACAGCGCCAGGGTGTCGATCAGCCCGCCGGTACTGGCATCCACCAGCTCATCGGGCCGGTCGCCCAGAATGCCGATGTCATCCACCTGCGCGTCGAAGATGTCGACGCTGTTCCGCTCGGTGTCGAGCCGTCCTGGGCCGATATACTGCCGTCCGGTGTAGACGGTGTCGCTGCCTGTCACCGCAATCGTGTCCGGCGCCAGCCCCAGGGCGTCCTCGTTGACCGTCCCCAGGTCCACTACGATCCGCACCCCAGCTGAATCCGCGCTCCGGGCACCGGGAACCTGGTATAACCAGAACTCCAGATACTCGTCGCGGGTCAGGTCCAGCCCAGTGGCGCTGAGGGGAGTCACCAGCGACCGCCACCGGGGCTGGCCCAGCCGCTCCGGAAGAGACCAGCGCGAGCGGTTGTTTTGCTGCACCACCCCTCCCGCCGTATCGGCGTGGAGAGTCAGATACATCACCGTTTCCACCTGCTCGGTGGGACCGGAAATACGGATCAAGGTGTCGATGTCCTGCGGCCGCCACTCGACCGGCTGATTGGTTCCTCCCAAGGGAACCAGGTTTTGCCAGGTGAGCGCTACCGCGTCCTCGGGCAGGAAGCCACCGGCAAACCCGATATCCTCCACTCCGGTGGGCTGCTGCGGCTGGCTCCCGAATTCCCAGGCATTCTCGTTCAGGCTGAGGGGGACTCCAGCTTCAGCTTCGAACTCCTCGATATACGCCTGTCCTGACCGGTTCTGGTCCGGCTTGGTGAAGGCGAATTCCGCGTTTACATCGAGGGTGGAAGGGGCGCTGGCCGGACTGCTCGTCACCCGACTGAGGAGCCGGCTGACTCCCATCGGTTTGAAGCGGAGCGCCGTATTGATCCCGCCAATCAGATTGGCGGATGCCTCGAAGCCAAGCGGCGGCCGGTTGAATG
Source organism: Gemmatimonadales bacterium (assembly GCA_035649975.1). GTDB lineage: Bacteria > Gemmatimonadota > Gemmatimonadetes > Gemmatimonadales > GWC2-71-9 > CAVVWJ01. The sequence continues at coordinate 4,758 of DASRIN010000591.1, read as the reverse complement.
CGCTCTGTTCCCGCTGGTACATCCCAATGAGATTGATCGCTCCCGTTTCACCGAGACTGTAGCTGGTCGCGAGGCCCAGGATTGTGGTAGGGGCAACGGCGAAGAGCCCCTGCTCCTCGAATCGGGCCGTGACCTGGCCGATGCCGGAACCGAACAGGGCCTCGGGGTTCAGGAAGGTGACCTGCCCCAGCTCATACGAGATCGTGTAGTCTACCCCTCGCTCCAGCCGGCGTCCCCCCAGAGACAGCTGCTCACTGCCATCCCGGATCTGGAGCGCACCGAGGCTCAGGGTCGATCGGTCTCCAGCCCCGGTGGAGTTGTATTGCAGCCTCACCTGGAACCGGGCCGGAGGACCCTGCACCAGCAGGAGGTACTGCGGCGTCCGGTAGAGCGAGTCCGAACGTTCCGCCGGACTGAGCGCCGGACTCGCGAAGGGTGTGAGGCTGGGAAAGACGACATAGGACTCGCGCACCACCTCGGAGGCCGGGTCGCTGGGCCGAGGAAAGAGCCGGTTGTCCCGGTCGAAGACGTTCTGGTCGTTAGGAGTGGCGAGTCCAAGCAGGCTGAGGTAGGTGCTGGCCTGGCCCTGGGGCCGTTCGGAGCGGTTGACCGACAGGTTCACCTGCAAGGAGCCCCGATCCAGATCGGCCCCGGCAACCCGGTACACCTGCCGCATCTCGTGCCGGAAGGTGACCGCTTCCGGCCCCTTCTTGGGTTCCACGATCAGCCGGAGACTGTCGCTGGAGCCTTGTCCCCGGTCCTCCGAAGGAAAGCTGCCAACCGTCGTCCCGGCAGCGGTGGTATAACTCACCGCCAGGTAATCGTTCTGGTCGAGTTTGGTGCCCAGCGCAAACCAGAGGCCGGAAGGATCGAGATAGTAGTCCGTCCCTTGGATCAGCAGCTGCCAGCGGACCGGGCCAAAGCTCTGCCCCGGGTCAACGGTGCGGGCGACTGCCGTGATCCCTCCCAGATTAGGATCGGCTCCGTTCTGATTCTGGGGCGGCCGATACCGATATACCCGGACCTGCACCGGCTGACTTATCGCGGCAATCGGGCTGGTGACATTCAGGATGTCGATGGAGGGATACCCCGGCACGGCCGTGGTCGGGTCGACGACCCAGAAGAATCGGCCGGTCTCGAAATCAAGATCGCGCACCTGCCGATCCTGGGCCTGGCTCGTGGTCTGGCCTATAGTGTAGACCCGCTCGGCGACTTGGCTCCCGCTCTGGGTCGCGGCCAGCGTCTGGATCTGCACGGGCCCAACCTCGAACCGGGCGTTGACGCCGAAGTTGTTGGCCGGGATGGCAGCGGTGATGAAGCGGGAGGCCGGGGGTTGAAAGGTTACGGTCCCGACCTCGATCCGACGGACGATCTCATCCTCGAGGCCCTGGTAATAGACCTGAATGTTCTGATTGCCGGAAAAATCGCGCTCGGTGTCGTAGTCCACCGCCAGATGGACCCTCTGCCCGATAATACCGCTGGATCGGACATTGACCTGGTTGTCGAGCCGAGGGGGCTTGAATCCTCCGCTGCAGCCCGAATTCGGGTCCAGGAGCTGCGCCGGGGTGCAGCGTTCGTTGCGAAGCCGATCGGTGCGCAGCTCGAGTCTGACTTGGCCGTCCAGGCCCAGATCGGCGTATTTTTTAGAGACGCCGAGCACCTTCTCCTCCCCCGGCGGGGGGGCCCGTTGGTCGGTCGGGGATTGCGCTTCGAGGGGCTGGCCGTAGAGCACCAGATTGCGGAGGCCGGCGGCCCGCTCGGCCCGGCTGGAGTCGAGGACGGCCACAATCGTGCTGTCCCAGGCTTGCCCCCGCAGCTCTGCAGAAAGCCGTGGGGCCGCCAGCCACGGGGCCCGAAGTACCTCCGGCTCCTGCAGCACCAGGGGCGGATATGGGATCCTGAGCTTGAGGCCAAAGGCGGCGGTGTCGGCCCGGGCAGTGTCGGCCTGGCCGGCCAAGACTCGAGGGATCGTGACGAGGCAGATTAAGGCAGCGAGAAGGCGCGCCACTCTAGCGGAACACCGCGATTTTGGACGTGAGATAGTAGGAGGAGCAAATATAATGGCGCAACGAAACCCTTACAACTATATAAGTTAGCTCACGTGCGACTGCTGAACCGATACCTGTTGCGGCAGCTGGCCGCCCCCTTCATTTTCGCCCTGACGGCCCTGACCAGCCTGATGCTGCTGAGTCAGATCGCCAAGAAGTTTGGCGCCCTCGTGGGGAAGGGTCTGCCCTGGACCGTCATCGGGGAGGTCTTTGCGCTCAGCCTGCCGTTCATCGTAGCCATGACCTTGCCGATGGCGGTCCTGCTCGCGGTGCTCTACACCTTCAGTCACCTGGCCGCAGACAACGAGATCACCGCCATGCGGGCGAGCGGAATCAGCGGGTTCCAGATCCTCAAGCCGGTGCTGGTCTGGGGCGTTTTCATGGCAGCCTTCAACTTTGCTTTTGTCGACCAGGTTCTGCCCCGGAGCAATGCCCGGCTGAGGGCCCTGCTAATCGACATCGGGCGGAAGAAGCCGACCTTCGAGCTTCGAGAACAGGTCATCAACGAGGTACCGCCGTCACAGTACTTCCTCCGGGCCAGCCGCATCGATCCCGCCACCGGCAAGCTGCGGGGAGTCACGATCTATGATGTCGGGGGCGAGGCCAGCCGGCGGATTATCTACGCCGATAGTGGTGCCATGGCCTATGCCGAGGGCCAAACCGATCTCAGCCTGCGGCTCTATGACGGATCGATCCATCAGTACCGGCCGTCGGAGCCTACCCGGTTTCAGCTGACCTACTTCTCGGTCAACGACATTCGGGTCAAGAACGTCTACGATCAGCTCCAGCGAAACACCAGCGAGTCGATCCGCGGCGATCGGGAGATGAGTACCTGCGAGATGCTCGAGGTGATCCGCGACGCACGAGACCAGCAGGAGCTGGCTCGCGAGGAGCGGGCGGAGCTGGTGGAGAACGACTTGCGGACGCTGCTGGCCCTTCCCCCGTCATTGCCACCCCCACCTCCTGCGAGCACCAGGAACCGGGGCTATTGCGGCTGGTTTGAGACTATCCGGACCCTTGTCTTGCCGAAGACGGTTGAAGCGCAGGCAAGTGCACAGAGCCTGTCCTCCCCGCGCCCCCAGGCAACTCGGGCTCGGGTTCGGCTGTCGAGCTGGTCCGAGGTCGCTACCGCGGCCGATCGAGTCAGGGAAGCCGACCGGCGGGCCGCCCGCTATGCGGTAGAGGTACACAAGAAATGGGCAATCAGCATGGCCTGCGTTTCCTTCGTCATCATCGGCATCGTGATGGCGCTCCGGTTTCCCCGAGCCGGCATCGGTCTGGTGATCGGAGGAGGGTTGGCGGTCTTTTCCATCCACTATGTGGGACTCACCGCCGGGGAAAGTCTGGCCGATCGAGGGCACCTCTCACCCTGGATAGCGATGTGGACTCCCAACATCGTTCTGACGCTGCTTGGGGTATTCGGACTGGTGCGGGTGAGCCGGGAGTCGGGTTCGACGCGGGGTGGTGATTTTCAGGAGATCATCGACGGCATTCGACACCTTCTGCGCCGGCTCAGGGGAGCAGCTCCGCCATGACCAAGGTGACGACGTGGGCGCTTGGTGGCCTGCGGAGGCTGCGACCCAGCGGTTTGCGGCATCTGGACCGGTACGTGCTCCAGAGCTGGATCCGCATCTTTGTGCTCACGGCGCTGGGATTTCCGCTGGTCTCGATTCTGATCAATCTGACCGATACCCTGAACCGGCTGCTGGATCGCGGTCTCACCATGAGGGAGATCGTGGTCAGCTACATCTATTCCATTCCCGAAAACGTGTTCCTGGTGATGCCCGCGGCGGTGCTCTTTGCCACCGTCTTCACCGTCGGCGCGATGGGGCGGCATTCCGAGCTCACCGCGGCCAAGGCCAGCGGGCAGAGTTTTCATCGCCTGATGCGGCCGATTTTCATCGCGGCCGCGGCGGCCTCGTTCCTTGCCTTTGTGGTGGGCGAGCTGGCGCCTGGAGCCACGGCCCGCCAGCTGGAGATCCAGAAGGCTAAGCCGTCCCGTCCGACGAGCACGCGATTCAACTTCGTGTACCGGGGAGACGCGGGCTGGGTGTATACGATCCGGTCCCTCGACGTGACCACCCGCCAGCTCAAGCAGCTCCTGCTGGAGCGGCAAGGCACCGGCCTCAGCTATCCGGGACTGGTCCTTACGGCGGACAGCGCCAGTTACGACTCCACGCTGAAGACCTGGCGGCTTCGCCGGGGGGCAAGCCGCATCATTGCCAGCCCGGCCAGACAGGCGACCTTCAACTTCCGGACGATGCGCCTCAAGGCGCTGAAACAGAGTCCGGCGGATCTGCTGGCTGAGTCAAAGGCCCCGGATGAAATGCGCTATGCCGAGCTGGGGCGGTATATCGATGCGTTGAAGCGGTCGGGGAACGACGCCAACAAGCTGGTTGTGGAGCAGGCGCTGAAGCTGGCACTCCCGGCTACCTGCATCATCATTGCGCTGTTTGGAGCTCCGCTGGCGGTTACGACGCCTCGGGCCGGTGCCGCCGTCGGCATTGCCATCAGTCTCGGGACTACCGTGATCTTTCTGTTGTTCGTCCAGATCACCAAGGCCATCGGCGCTGGGGGCCTGATCGATCCAACGCTGGCCGCCTGGATACCTAATGTGGTATTCCTCTTTGCGGGGCTGGTTCTCCTGGCAAAGGTGAGGACGTGAGGGAAGCGGGGCTGCGGGGCTGCGGGGAAGCGGGGCTGTGGGGCA
>DASRIN010000590.1:0-2540 GCA_035649975.1 Gemmatimonadales bacterium | reverse complement strand
GGCGAGGTGTTCAAGTGGATCCAGTCCCAGGGTGGTCTCTCTGCCATGGCGGAGCACAACGAGTCGAAGGCCGGTCTGCTCTACGACTATCTCGACAGCAGCGATTTCTTCCGCGGTACCGTCCAGCGGGACAGCCGCTCGCTCATGAACGTCTGCTTCCGGGCTCCCACTGAGGAGCTGGAAACCAAGTTCATCAACGAGGCCACCAAGCGGGGGCTCGACGGGCTCAAGGGACACCGCTCGGTCGGCGGCATGCGAGCCAGCATTTACAACGCCTGCCCCCGTGAAGCTGTTGAAGCGCTGGTCCGGTTCATGAAGGAATTCGAGCGGGCCAATCGAGCCGAAGCAGCGCGGACCTGAGCCGGCAATGCTGCCCAGCATCTGCCTCGCTCTCCTCCTCTGCTCCGCCCGTGGCTCTGCCGACAGCACCGTGGCGTTCGTCGACGTCACGGTCATTCCAATGGATCGGGAGCGCTCGCTTCCCCACAGCACCGTTCTGGTTCAGGGCAACCGGATTGTAAAGCTCGGACCTGCCAAAGAGGTCACCGTTCCCGCGGGAGCAGTACGGGTGGACGGCCGGGGCAAGTTCCTTATCCCCGGGCTGGCGGAGATGCACGCCCATATCCCCGGTGGCCAGGCGAGCAGCATCGTGATGCAGCAGACCCTCTTCCTCTATGTGTCGGGAGGCATCACCACCATTCGGGGAATGCTGGGCCACCCGCGTCATCTCCAGCTCCGGGCCCAGGCTGCCAACCCCAATGTCATCAGCCCCTGGATCTATACCTCGGGCCCCTCATTCAATGGAAACACCGTGCCCACGGTGCAATCGGCCCTCACCAGGGTAGCCGAGCAAAAGGAAGCGGGCTACGACTTCATCAAGATCCACCCCGGGATCAAGCGGGAGGTGTTCGACTCGCTGAGTGCGGCAGCGCAACGAGCCGGCCTCCGCCTGGCGGGACACGTCCCGCTGGAGGTGGGGTTGCAGCGAGCCCTCGAGGTCCCTTACGCCAGCATCGACCATCTGGACGGCTACGTCGAAGCGATGGTTCGCGCCGATTCGCCGGTCAGCTCGTCAGAGTCGCAGCTCTTCGGGCTCAATCTGGGCGAGCACCTGGACGAATCGCGGATACCCTCGCTGGTAAAGGCCACCAAAGAGGCTGGGGTGTGGAACGTCCCGACCCAGACACTGATGGAGAACCTGGCTCCGGGAGTCAGTGCAGAGGCGCTGGCGCGCCGCCCGGAGATGCGATTTGTCTCCCCTGACATGCTGGCCGAGTGGGCTCAGGAGAAGGGCTCCATTCTGAGCGAGACCGGCTCGTCGGCCGAGTCGGCCAGGCGCACCCTCGCAGTCCGGCGCAAGCTGATCCGGGCCTTGCACGCTGGAGGGGCGGGACTTCTGCTGGGGTCGGATGCACCGCAGATCTACAACGTGCCTGGTTACTCGATTCACCGAGAGCTCGAGGCCGTGGTCGCAGCTGGGCTGACGCCGTATCAGGCCCTGGAGACAGGGACCCGCAATGTGGCGATCTACTTTGGAACGCTGGCGGAGAGCGGGACGATCGAGGAAGGGAAGCGGGCCGACCTGGTCTTACTCGAGGGCAATCCCCTCAGCGATATCCGGAATACGTCGCGCCGGGCCGGCGTCATGCTCCACGGGCGCTGGCTCTCCAAAGACGCCATCGAGAGCCGGCTCGCAGCTATCGCCGAGGCTGTGAGGAACTGATCAGACTGTAGCCAGGGACTTAACCAACTCGGCGTTGGTGCGGTTGCGCTTGAGGTCGGTGAGCAGGTCGTTCATGGCATTGATCGGGGTCATACCTGAGAGCCGCTGACGCAGAACTCGTGATGCGGTCAGAGTCTCTCCGTCCAGGAGGAGCTCCTCCCGCCGAGTAGCGCTTGCTACCAGATCGATCGCCGGGAAGATCCGCCGTTCCGCCAGCTCCCGGCTCAGTACCAGCTCGCTGTTGCCGGTTCCCTTGAACTCCTCGAAGATCACCTGGTCCATCTTGCTACCGGTATCCACCAGGGCGGTGGCAATGATGGTCAGCGAACCGCCGCCCTGGGCCGGATCGATTCGCCGCGCGCTACCCAGGAAGCGCTTGGGTTTCTCCAGGGATTGGGCATCGAGTCCCCCCGACAGGGTTCGCCCGGTGCCCTTCTCCACCGTGTTGTAAGCTCGCGCCAGCCGGGTGAGCGAATCCACGATCAACACCACGTCCTGTCCCAGCTCCACCCGCCGCCGGGCCCGCTCGAGGGTGAGCTCGGCGAGAGAGACGTGCTGCTGAGCGGGATTGTCGAAGCTGGAGGCGATGACCTCGCCTACGCCTGCCGCCTCCATCTCGAACACCTCCTCGGGACGCTCGTCAACCAGGAGAATGATCAGGTCGGCAGCGGGATAGTTCGCGCTCACCCCCTGGGCGATGGACTGCAGCACCATCGTCTTGCCGGCTTTGGCCGGAGCGACGACCAGCGCCCGCTGACCCTTGCCCAGAGGGCAGAGAAGGTCGATGACCCGGTTGGTGTAATCGGCTTGGGACCCG
>DASRIN010000589.1:0-6146 GCA_035649975.1 Gemmatimonadales bacterium | reverse complement strand
CGTTCGAGACCGCCTCGGCATCAGCCGGAAGTTTCTGATCCCTCTGCTCGAGTGGGCCGATATTCGAGGGATCACGATCAGGGAAGGGGATGGGCGGAGACTAAAGTCGAGAGTCTAGAGACTCTTGACTCTCGACTGTCGACTCTAGACCTTCCCTTAAGACGTCCACCACTGCATCCCCAGCAGCGCGGAGGTGCCACCACCGTTTTCAACTCTGGTATGAAGAGGAGCGCCCATGGTCCGCTTGGCGTGGCCGGGGTGGTGGCTCGGGCTTCTGGTGGGGGCAGGCTCCCCGGTCGCAGCACAGGCCAATGTGCTTCCGCCGCGAGTCGAGCTGAAGGAGAACTACCCCAATCCGTTTTTCCCGGCAACGACGATCCCATTCGAGATTTCCCGGGAGGTATGCGCAAGGGGTCATCAGCCGGTAGTCAGTTTGAAGATTTACAATGTACTGGTCCAGGTAGTGGCCATTCCCACGCTGGCAAGCGGATCGGGTGAGCGGCTGGACAGCTTGCGCCTCCGCTGTGGAGAATACCGAGCCTATTGGGATGGGAAATATCAGGACGGACGCCGTGAAGCGATAACCGGAGTGTACTACTACCAGCTTATTGTGGATGGTGAGCGGTTCACTCGCAAAATGATTGCACAAAAGAAGATCGCTAGCGGAAGGTGAAGTAAAGAGGCAGCTCCCGGCTGCCTCTTTACGTGTTTGGGAGCGTCAGTGGCTGGACCCGCCTCTAAAGGAAGGGCCCACTATGCCAAACCGGCAGAAATAGTGGGTACACCACTTGCCATTTGACCTGCGGAATTTCCAGGCCCGCAAAGCCCCGATGCCCCCGGACCAATTTCCCGGAGGGTCGGCCAAAGCGCATATGAGGCAGCTATGATCCGACCAGAGCGATTGACCATAAAGGCCCAGGAGGCCCTCCGTGATGCGGGCGAACTGGCTCGTTCCAGGGGGAACCCTGTGGTCAACGACGCCCACCTGCTGGCGGTGTTGCTGGCCCAGGACGAAGGCGTGGTGCAGCCCCTGCTTCAGAAAGCCGGCCTCAACGTCACCGCAATCAAGCAGGAAGTTGAGCGGGAGATCGCCCGCTTTCCCACCCAGGCCGGTGGAGGCGCCGAGCCCAGCTTCAGCCGCGAGATCCAGCGGATCTTCGATCGCGCCGAGGCCGAAGCCAAGCGGCTGGGAGATGCGTACGTCAGCACCGAGCATTTGCTGCTGGCCATGGTGGAGGAGAAGGGAACGACAGCTCGAGCCGTGCTCAGCAGCCATGGCATCGGCGCCGACGAGCTTCGCGCTGCCCTCCAGGAGGTTCGGGGCTCCCATCGGGTGACCGATCAATCGCCCGAGGAGAAGTACCAGGCGCTCGAGCGCTACACCCGGAACCTCACCGAGGAGGCCCGGAATGGGAAACTCGATCCGGTCATCGGCCGCGATGAGGAGATCCGGCGGGTCATGCAGGTGCTCTCCCGGCGCACCAAGAACAATCCAGTGTTGATTGGGGAGCCGGGCGTGGGCAAGACGGCCATCGTCGAGGGACTGGCGCAGCGGATCGTGAACGGTGATGTGCCCGAGTCGCTGCGCAACCGGGAGTTGGTCTCGCTCGACATCGGGGCCTTGCTGGCGGGGGCCAAGTTCCGCGGAGAGTTCGAGGAGCGGCTCAAGGCGGTGGTCAAGGAGCTGACCGAGAGCCAAGGACGCTACGTCACGTTCATCGACGAGCTGCACACCATCGTCGGCGCAGGGGCAGCCGAAGGCGCAGTGGATGCCAGCAACATGCTCAAGCCGCCACTGGCCCGGGGGGAGCTGCACGTCATCGGGGCCACCACCCTGGACGAATACCGCAAGCACATCGAGAAGGATCCGGCGCTGGAGCGGCGGTTCCAGCCGGTCATGGTACCGGAGCCCAACGTGGCCGACACCATCGCCATTTTGCGCGGACTTAAGGAGAAGTACGAGATCCATCACGGGGTCAAGATCACCGACAACGCCATCATCGCCGCTGCGACACTCTCCGATCGCTATATCGGCGACCGGTTCTTGCCCGATAAGGCGATCGACCTGATCGACGAGGCGGCCAGCCGGCTCCGGATCGAGATCGACAGCCTGCCCCAGGAGATCGACGAGGTCGAGCGCCGGATCGTGCAGCTCGAGATCGAGCGCCAGGCGCTGCTCAAGGAGAAGGACAAGGCGGCGGTGGAGCGCCGCGAGGCCCTGGAACGGGAGATCTCCGCTCTGCGGGAGAAGAGCAACGCGATGAAGGCCCAGTGGCAGGCGGAGAAGTCCGCGCTACAGGAGATCCAGCAGCTCAAGGCGGAGATTGAAAACGTCCGCCGGGAGATCGACGAGGCCACTCGTCGGGGCGATTTGCAGAAGGCCGCCGAGCTGCGCTACGGCCGTCTGCCTGAGCTGGAGCGGCGGCTGGGCGATGACGAGCGCAGGCTGCACGAGGTTCAGGAGGGTACCATGTATCTCAAGGAGGCAGTCGACGCGGAGGACATTGCGGAGATCGTCTCCAAATGGACCGGGATCCCGGTCTCCAGGATGCTGGAGTCGGAGCGCGAGCGGCTCACTCACCTGGAGGATGAGCTGAGCCAGCGGGTCATCGGCCAGCGGGTGGCCGTCACCGCCGTGGCCAACGCGGTCCGGCGGAGCCGGGCCGGTCTCCAGGATCCCAACCGCCCGCTCGGATCGTTCATCTTTCTCGGACCCACCGGCGTCGGCAAGACCGAAACGGCGCGGGCGCTGGCCGAGTTTCTCTTCGACGACGAGCGGGCCATGGTACGGCTCGACATGTCGGAGTATATGGAAAAGCACTCGGTGGCCCGAATGATCGGGGCGCCGCCGGGGTATGTGGGCTACGAGGAAGGGGGACAGCTGACCGAGGCCGTGCGCCGGCGTCCCTATAGCGTGATTCTCTTCGACGAGATCGAAAAGGCTCACCCCGACGTATTCAATGTGCTGCTCCAGATCCTGGACGACGGTCGGCTCACCGACAGCCAGGGCCGGGTGGTGGATTTCCGCAATGCGGTCATCATCATGACCTCCAACATCGGCAGCCAGTACATCGTGGATGCCGGTGCCCAGCTGGACGAGCGCGGCTGGGAGCGGGTGGAGGAGCGGGTGCGCGACGAGCTCCGCAATCACTTCCGGCCTGAGTTCCTCAACCGGGTGGACGACATCATCGTCTTCCGCCAGCTGAGCCGCGACGATCTGGTTCAGATCGTGGATCTCCAGCTGGAGCGGCTGCAGCGGCAGCTGGCCGACCGGCACCTCACTCTGGAGGTGACCCCGGAGGCCAAAGTCCTCATTGCGGTCCAGGGCTACGATCCCGTGTATGGGGCCCGCCCCCTCAAGCGGGTCATTCAGCGGCTGCTACAAAACCCCATCGCCCTCGAGCTGCTGGAAGGCAACTTCCACGAGGGGGATACGATCCGGGTGGAGCGCGACGGCGACGCCCTGCGCTTCGAGCGGGTCAAGCGAGACGTAGCGGAGCCCGAGATGGTCAGTGCGTAGAGGCACACCGTCGCCCAGTGATCTCGCTGGAATGCAGGCAGCGCTCCGGCTGGCGCGAGCAGCATCGGTTCGGGAAGAGATTCCGGTTGGCGCAGTTGTGATAGCCGACGGCGATATCCTGGCCGAGGCCCACAACGAGACGGTGCAGCGGCGCGATCCAACCGCCCATGCCGAGCTGCTGGCACTGCAGCGGGCCCTGCAGAGGATCGGCGAGGACCGGCTCCCCTTCGCGACCCTGTACGTGACCCTGGAGCCCTGTGCCCAGTGCGCCGGCACGATCGTTCTGGCAAAGGTCGGCCGGGTGGTGTTCGGCGCGTACGACGCGCGCTGCGGTATGGCCGGTTCAGTATACGATCTGCTGCGCAACCCGCGGGCCAATCATCGGCCTGAGGTGGTGGGCGGCCTCATGGCTGAGGAATGCGGGGAGTTGCTGAAGGGGTTCTTCCTGAGTAAACGGCTCTAGAAAAGGGTGAACGGTAAAGGGTAAAGGGTGAACGGGGCCGCTCGAGGCTCAAGTTCACCCTTCACTATTTACTCTTCACACTCTTGGGAACATGTGCGAGTCCCGCCGCTTGCCGCATCTCCCCCCTACATCAGCCATCGAAAACTCTGGTGGCGCCGTGCAATCCCCTGCATCGGAGCGATTCATGCGACTCGCGCGCTGGCTGTCCGCTCGCCTTACCCGAGCCTATCCCGTGCTTCTGCTGTTCGTCCTGGTATCGACTGCTGCGGCTCCAACCGTGGTCCAAGACAAGACTGGCCGGATTACCGGGCACGTCAGAGACGTGAAGGGGGCCCCGCTGCCGAACGTGCAGCTCATTGTGGAAGGCACTGCGCTCACCGCGTTGACTGATTCTGCCGGATCCTATCTGCTTGCGGCGGTGCCCGAGGGTACGGTGGAGCTCCGGGCCGTCTTCATCGGCTACATCTCCTCCCGGGCCATCATCAAGGTCCGAGCCGGCCGCACCACCACCCACGATTTCACCCTCCAGCCTGCCGATGCGCAGCTGGAGGAGATCACAGTGACCAGCGCCGACTCCGCGGCCGTGGCCATTCAGGCTCCCACCAACCGGGCTGCTCCGAGAGCCGAGGCTGCGCAGAGGCGGTACGACGTCAGTGGTGCAGTCCAGGCCTTTCCCTCGGAACCCTGGCGCCGGCAAGGGGAGCCCGGCAACACCGAGGCCTACAACCGGATCGAGGACAACCGCTTCCTGGCGGCTCTGGCCAACCCGCTTTCCACCTTTTCCATCGATGTGGACGCGGCATCCTACAGCAACATTCGCCGGTTCCTCAGCCAGGGGACGTTGCCACCAGCCGACGCAGTGCGGCTGGAGGAGCTGGTGAACTACTTCACCTACACCTACCCCGACCGCACCGGCAATCATCCCTTTGCGGTGACTACCGACGTGGGACCGTGTCCTTGGGCGTCCGATCACCGGCTGGTCCGCATCGGACTGCAGGCCAAGCGGGTGGCTACCCGTGATCTGCCGCCCAGCAATCTCGTGTTCCTGCTCGACGTGTCGGGCTCGATGCAGTCCGAGGACAAGCTGCCGCTGGTAAAGCAGGCCTTTCGCGCCCTGGTCCAGGAGCTTCGCCCGGAAGATCGGGTTGCGATCGTGGTGTACGCGGGTGCTGCGGGTCTGGTGCTTCCGCCGACATCCGGCGGAGACAAGGCCACCATCCTGGCCGCCATCGAGCGGCTGGAGGCCGGCGGATCTACTGCCGGCGGAGCCGGGATCAAGCTGGCCTACGACGTGGCCCGGGAGAACTACCTGCCCGAGGGGAACAACCGTGTCATCCTGGCAACTGATGGGGACTTCAACGTGGGCGTGAGCTCCGACGCCGAGATGATCCGGTTGGTCGAATCTCGCCGGGAGGAGGGGACTTTCCTGACGGTGCTGGGCTTTGGCACCGGCAATCTGAAGGACAGCAAGATGGAGCAGATAGCCGACAAGGGGAACGGCCACTACGCCTACATCGACAACTTCCGGGAGGCCCACAAGGTCTTCGTCCGCGAGTTCGGCGGCACGCTTTTCACCGTGGCCAAGGACGTCAAGATTCAGGTCGAGTTCAATCCCGCCCGGGTGCAAGCCTATCGGTTGCTCGGTTACGAGAACCGGATGCTGGCCAAAGAGGACTTTGCCGACGACAAGAAGGATGCCGGGGAGATGGGCGCGGGCCATACCGTCACCGCGCTGTACGAGGTCGTACCGGTAGGAGCAGCTCCGGTGGCGGTGGCCAGTGACAGCCTCACCTACCAGCAGGTCACCCTGTCCACGGCGTCGCGGAGCTCCGAGCTCTTGACCGTGAAGCTACGGTACAAGGATCCCAACGGAACCAGGAGCCGACTGCTCTCCACTCCGGTCCTGGACCAGGGCGAGCGAGGCTCGCCGGATCTGCAGTTCGCATCCGCCGTGGCTGCATTCGCGATGGTGCTGCGGAACTCGGAGTACAAGGGCCAAGCGAGCTACGATCTGGTGCTCAGGCTGGCCCGCGAGGCGCGGGGCCAGGACCAGGAAGGCTACCGCACCGAGTTCATCAGCATGGTGGAGCGGGCCCGGGCGCTGAGCGCGGGAGGGGAGACGGTGATCCGGTCGGAGTAGCAAGGAGTGAAAAGTGAAAGTGA
>DASRIN010000588.1:0-5506 GCA_035649975.1 Gemmatimonadales bacterium | reverse complement strand
GATCCATCATCGTCCCGGCCGCCGGGAACGGCTGCCCTTCATCTACCTGACCGACCAGGAGCTACGCACCCTGACCACGCTGGAGCAGGGCGGAGCCGTCATCAGCGCGCAGGACCTGCCTACCACGCCCGCCGTCCCGCTGAGGAACCTGGGGTGACCGAGTTCTCTCCCCAGGTAGTTCTGCCTCTTCTGCTCTGGGGCACGCTCGTGGGACTGGACCTGGTGAGCGTGCCGCAGGCCATGATCTCCCGGCCGCTGGTGGCGGGCACGGTTGCCGGCGCGCTGGCGGGCGATGTCGAGGCCGGTCTTAGAATCGGCGCGCTGTTCGAGCTGTTTGCGCTCGACGTGCTCCCGGTCGGCGCGGTGCGCTATCCCGACTTCGGGCCCGCGACGGTAGGCGCAGTAGCCCTCGGCGTCGGCACCCCGTGGCAGCTTGGCTTGGGAGTGAGCGTAGCCCTGGGTCTCGTGCTGGCGGTGTTGGGCGGGTGGAGCCTCCAGGTGGTGCGCCGCTGGAACGCGCGGGCAATCCAGCACCGGGCCGCTGCGCTGGCGGCTGGTGAGAGCAGTGCTATCCGCTGGCTGCAATACGGAGCGTTGGCGCGGGACGCCCTTCGCGGTTTCATCGTCACCTTAACCGGCCTGGTACTGGCGTCGACTATCGCGGAATCGGTTCGGCTCGACCGGCAGTCGGCGGTTGCCTTCACTCTGGTGGCGATCGGGTCTGGCCTCGCAGCCGCCTTCAGCGGCGCGGTGCGAGGCTCGGGGCGCGGATCCAGGCTCAAGTGGCTGCTCGCTGGATTCGGGGCGGGCATCGTGTTGGCGGTGCTGGCATGAACCGGCGAATTCGAGCCCTGCTCCGGCTCCTCGCCGTTCAGGGCACCTGGAATTACGAGCGCATGCTCGGGGTTGGAATGGGCTACGCCGCCGAGCCGCTGCTGGAAGACCTGAAGGCGGTGGATCCGGTGCGGCACGGGGAGGCGGTGGTGCGCTCTGCCGAGTTCTTCAACTGCAATCCTTACCTGGCCGGCCTGGCGCTGGGGGCCATCACGAGGGCGGAGTACGAAGGAGTTCCCGGCCCCCAGATCGTGCGCCTCCGGACCGCGCTGTGCAGCCCGCTCGGAGCGATGGGCGACCAATTGTTCTGGGCCGGACTGGTGCCGGCCCTCATTGGACTGGCATTGATCGCCTCAATCCTGGGGGCAGGCTGGTGGGCCATCCTCGGATTTCTGCTGGCCTACAATGCAATTCGGCTCTGGACCGGGTACTGGTCGCTCCGCACCGGCATGGCTTCCGGGATGCGGGTGGGCGCTGCCATCGGAAGCTCCTGGCTTCCCCGGGCCATCGAGCGGGTCAGCCCCGCCGCCGGTTTCGCTCTTGGAGCGAGCATCCCGGTCGTGGCCAAGTGGTACCTGCACGACTTCGGCTGGGGCGGGGTAGTAGGTGCCGCGGGAGTGGCCGTGGCCGGCTTCGCGCTCACCCGCTGGTTCGGACCGGGACTTACCTCGGTACGCTTTGCCATCATGGCCATGATTCTGCTACTGCTCTTACGGAGACTCGGGCTGTGATCGAGCGTGAGGCCAAGATCGTCAACCTCGAGGGCCTCCATGCCCGTCCTGCCGCGCGCATTGTACGGCTGGCCAGCACCTTCGACTCCGAGATCGAGATCTGCAAGGACGGGGTAGGGGTGAACGGCAAGAGCATCATGGGGGTCATGATGCTGGCCGCCGAGTGTGGCAGCTCCATCACCATCCGCGCGAACGGGCCGGATGCCGAGAGGGCAGCACAGGCGCTAGCCGAGCTGGTGGCCACCGGATTCGGTGAGACGGTGCCGTGAGCCGAGTCCTCAGGGGAATCGGGGTTTCGCCCGGAGTGGCCTGTGCTCCGGCCCTCACGGTTCGGTTCGACTTTCCTGAGGTCAAGGACCGAACCGTCCGCGCTGATCAAGTAGAAGGCGAAGTGCGTCGCCTCCGCGAAGCAGTGGACGCAGTGGTTTCCCACCTGAAGGAGCTCGGTGAACGGGTTCTGCAGCGGGCCGGTCCCGAGGAATCGCGCATCTTCGACGCACAAATCCTCCTCACCCAAGACGAGGAATTTCTCCGGTCGGTCGAAACCCTGATCCGCCAGAACCAACTCAGCGCGGAAACGGCCTACGAGTTCAGAGCGCTGGAGCTACGCGCTCTCTGGTCCGGAGCCGCGCGGCTGCGCGAGCGGCTGGCCGACCTGCACGCGATTCAGATGCGCATGCTCCACCACCTCCTGGGGCGGCCGGAGAACCAGATCTGGTCGGTTCCCGGCGAGGACCAGGTCATCATCGTGACGCATGAGCTTTCTCCCGGACTCACGGTCCAGCTGGACCGCGAGCACGTCGTTGGCCTGGTCAGCGAGGAGGGGACGCGCACAGCGCACGCGGCCATTCTGGCGCATTCTTTGGGGATCCCCGCGGTCATGGGCGCCGCCGGAGCGCTCAGCCTGATCTCCAACGGAACGACGCTGTTGCTGGACGGGCAGAGCGGCACCATCGTCCTCGACCCCAATCAGGACGAGCTGGAGGAAGCCAAGGTACAGGTCAGCCGCCGCCACCGGCTGGAGCTCCAGCTGGAAGGCGTGGTCGGAGAGCCTGCGGTCACTCCCGATGGCCGGCCCATCACCTTGATGGGCAACGTCGACCTGCCCGAGGAGATCGAGGCTGCGCTCCGGCACGGTGCTCAGGGCGTCGGACTACTCCGAACGGAGTTCCTCCTGACGGGACGTGCCAGTCTTCCCACCGAGGACGAACAGGCCGATTACTTCCGCCGGGTCGCGCTGGCATTCCCGGAGCACACCGTGGTCATCCGGTCGTTTGACCTGGGAGGCGACAAGTTTCCGGCTTCCTTCAACGCTCCGGTCGAGGCCAATCCGTTTCTCGGCTGGCGCTCGATCCGGGTCTGCCTTGACCAACCGGAGGTATTCCGGCCCCAGGTACGTGCAGTTCTCCGGGCCGCGGCCGGGCATGATCTGCACCTCATGCTTCCCCTGGTGACCACGGTTCAAGAAGTAGAGGAAGCCAGGGAGATAATTGCCGAGGAGGCCCGCGCACTGCAGAAGGCTGGGGTGCGGGCGGCTCCCTCAATTCCGGTGGGCGTCATGGTGGAGACACCAGCCGCCGTTCTCATGGCCGACCGGCTGGCCGAGGTGAGCGCGTTCTTCAGTGTGGGCACCAACGATCTCACCCAGTACACCATGGCGGTGGACCGGGGCAACGCCCGGCTCGCCAACCGCTTTACCCCGCACGATCCTTCCGTCGTGCGACAGCTTCAGCGGGTACTGGAGGTCGGGAAAGCAGCCGGTCTCCCCGTGAGCGTGTGCGGTGAGATGGCCTCGGAGCCGCTCAGTGCCGTCCTTCTCCTGGGCCTGGGCTACGACACCCTCAGTGTATCACCCCCGGCCTTGCCGCTGGTCAAATGGGTCGTGCGCTCCGTCCCGGAAGCTTCGGCACGGAGGGCTGCCAGCGCTGCGCTCACGGCCAGGAGTGCTGCCGAAGTCAGCAATGTGCTCCGCGAGGTGGTCGGCGAGTCCATGGACATACGCTTGCTCGATCCTCATTCGGCGTTGCCTGGCCGTGGTCGCGTCGCTACCTTGCCCCCCGGAAAGAGCAACGTCTAGCACAGGACCGGCCCTGCGCCCCGAGGCCGTCCACCCCACTGCCCGAGACTCAAGACTCCATGGCTGGTACCAGGAACCACCTCTTTACTTCCGAGTCGGTCACGGAAGGTCACCCGGATAAGGTCGCCGACCAGATTTCCGACGCCGTGCTGGATGCCATTCTGGCCCAGGACCCGGCCGCGCGGGTGGCCTGCGAAACGCTGGTTACCACTGGCATGGCCGTGGTCGCCGGGGAGATCACCACCAGCACCTACGTTCACATTCCCGATCTGGTGCGGCAGACCGTGGAGTCGATCGGCTACACCGACGCCTCCTACGGGTTCGATGGACGCACCTGTGCGGTGCTGACCACGATTGACCGCCAGTCACCCGATATCGCCATGGGTGTGGATGCCGGCGGCAAAAAGGAACAGGGCGCCGGCGACCAGGGCATGATGTTCGGCTACGCCACCGACGAGACCCGGGAACGTATGCCGTTGCCCATCGTACTCGCCCATCGCATTGCCGAGCGGCTAGCGGCCGTGCGCAAGGGCCTCAACGGGCATCCCCGAATCGAATGGCTGCGGCCCGACGGCAAGTCCCAGGTTTCCGTGGAATACGAGGGTGATCAGCCAGTTGCCGTGCGGACCGTCGTGGTCTCCACCCAGCACGCGGAGCGGAACGGCAGCCGGCAGCTGGCCCACGGCACCATCCGCGAGGCGGTGGTCCAGGAAGTCATTCGGCCGGTGCTGGAGAAGGCTGGATTGGACTACAATCGGACTAAGTTTCTGATCAACCCGACCGGGAGGTTCGTCATCGGAGGTCCCCATGGGGACGCCGGCCTCACCGGCCGCAAGATCATCGTCGACACCTACGGTGGAATGGCGCGACACGGTGGCGGGGCCTTCAGTGGCAAGGATCCTTCCAAAGTGGACCGTTCGGCGGCCTATGCAGCGCGGTGGGTGGCCAAGAATATCGTGGAGGCCAAGCTGGCCCGGCGCTGTGAGGTTCAGGTTGCTTATGCCATCGGCGTGGCACAACCGGTGTCGGTTATGGTGCAGACCTTTGGCACCGGCGCACTGCCCGATTCCGAGCTCGAAAAGATGGTGCAGGAAGTGTTCGATCTGACGCCGAAGGGCATCATTGACGCGCTGAAGTTGAAGCGGCCAATTTACCGGCCGACGGCGAGTTATGGTCACTTCGGCCGCCAGCCGAAGAGTGGCCAGTACGATGGCCACAAGGTCGATTTCTTTACCTGGGAGCAGGCCGACCGCGTGAAGGATCTGCTGTCGGCCGCCCCTTGAGGAGCCCATGCCGGTTCAGACTGCCAGCGCAAAGTACGACATCAAAGACCTGACGCTCGCGGACGAAGGGAAGCGTCGCACCGAGTGGGCGGAACGCTCTATGCCGGTCCTCCGGCAGATCCGCGCCCGCTTTGCCAAGGAGCGGCCGCTCAAGGGCGTCAAGCTCTCGGCCTGCCTGCACGTCACCACCGAGACTGCCAACCTGATGCAGACCCTGCGGGCGGCCGGTGCGGAGATCGCCCTCTGCGCCTCCAATCCGCTGTCCACGCAGGACGATGTGGCGGCCCACCTGGTGCGCGACCACGGTGTTCACGTGTTTGCCATCAAGGGCGAGGACAACGAGACTTACTACAGCCACATCGCCCAGGCGCTCGCGTTCGGACCGCACATGACTCAGGACGACGGAGCCGACCTGGTGGGGTCGTTGCACATGATCGCGCTGAACCGGCTGGACGATCTGGCGCCTCCCATTCGGCGGTGGGTGGAGGGCCTCTCAGCGGCGGAACGGAAGGAGCTGGTGAGTGCGGTGCGGGGGTCCACCGAGGAGACCACCACCGGGGTAATCCGGCTCAAAGCCATGG
>DASRIN010000587.1:0-2988 GCA_035649975.1 Gemmatimonadales bacterium | reverse complement strand
TGTTCGAGCCGTTCTTTACGACCAAGCAGCCCGGCTGCTCCAACGGCCTCGGCCTGCCAACCTGCCTCGGCGTCATCCAGCAGCTCAACGGGCATCTGGCGGTGGACAGCGCCCCCGAGGAAGGCACCAGGTTTCTGATCTGGCTCCCTCCCGCCAGGGGTAGCGCTTCCCCGATGAGCTGAAGGTCGAGCCTCATGCCTGAACGCGTGCCGGTCTACGCGAACACCATGGAAGAGGTCGCGGAGATCGTCGCTGAGACTCGTCACTTCCGGCCCGACTTACTCATGCGGAGGCTCAGGAAATGAATGTCCTGCTGCTGCTCATCGCGTTCGTATCGTTCGTGCTCGTGGGAAGCCGATGCCAGAGTATCTGGACACGGCTCGCCCGCAAGCGCGCCATCCTCGCTCGTCTCCGCGTCGAACAAGAGCTGCTGGAGGCATGAACCAGCCTCCCATCGAGCTTGCCGCAGCGATCGAGGCGATGCGCACCCGGGTCAGGCCGGCCGGCTTTCGGGCGTCTTGCTGGGTTCGGCGTGGAGCTGGAGCGGCTCGCGCTCCTGCAGGTTGAACACGACCGCGGCCAGCGCGCCGCCAGTGAGCGGTCCGACCACGTAGAGCCACACGTGCCCGATGGAGCCGCCTCCGACCAGCGCGTGCAACAGGGCGGGCCCCAGGCCCACCGCGGGATTGAAGGCTCCCCCCGAGACCGGGCCGCCGGCGAAAGCGGCCACCACGATCGTGTAGCCGATGGCGAGACCATAGAACGAGTTGCCGTGGGTCTTCGCCGAAGCCGCCGAGTTGAGCACGACCAGCGCCAGCGCGAAGGTGTAGAGGATCTCGATCAGCAACGCCGCCATCAGCGAGGCCTGCTCCGCCGGCGCGGGCACGAAGCTCTTGCCAAATATCCCGTAGACCGTGAGCGCCGCCACGAACGCGCCGGCCAGCTGGCTCACGACGTAACCGACGAATTCCCCGAGGGAGCTCATCTTGCCGTTCAGCAGCACGGCGAGGGAAACCGCCGGGTTGTAGTGGGCTCCCGAGACGTGTCCGCCCATGTACACCATGACCATGAGGCAGGATCCGATGGCCAGGGGGGCCAGGGAGACCTCGTTGACCACCGTCAGGCCCACCGTGAGGACGAGGAAGAAGGTGCCGATGAACTCGGTGAGGTAGTTGCGCATGGTAGCGCCTCTCCGCGGGGTGAGGGGGCCGGTCAGTCGGGGCGCGCGCGGACGATGCAGCGGAAGCCGAGATGGCAGGCGGAGGTGTCGATCGGCTCGGGGAACCTGGCCGCGGGCCGGTAGCGGCGGCAGTAGTTCGGCGCACAGAGGTGCGAGCCGCCCTTGATCACCTTCCGGGGGATGCGGATCTCGGGCTGGCGGGGATCATAGCTGTCCTGCTCCAGCCCACCACGGGGGTTGCGGGTGGAGCAACACGCCTCGAGCGTGTCCCTCGAATGGCAGGGATGATACCAGTCCGTAGTCCACTCCCACACGTTTCCGATCACGTCATAGAGTCCATATCCGTTCGGGGGGAAGATGCCCACGGGCGACGTACCCTCGTACCCGTCCTCCAGGCGGTTCTGCCAGGGAAACTCCCCCTGCCAGGTGTTGGCCATCGGTCGTCCCTCGGGCATGTACTCCTCGCCCCAGGCATATGTCGCCCCCTCCAGGCCACCGCGGGCCGCAAATTCCCACTCCGCCTCGGTGGGAAGCTCCTTGCCGGCCCAGCGGGCATACGCCTCGGCATCCGAGTAGCTCACGTGAACGACCGGGTACTGTTGGAGCCCTTCGAGCGAACTGGCCGGTCCTCGGGGGTGCCGCCAGTCAGCGCCCCGCATGAACTGCCACCAGTTGCCGATCTGGAACCGATCCACCGGCCCGGACGGCTTCACGAACACCAGTGACCCGGGGTAGAGCAGCTCGGGCAAGGCGCCGGGGTAGTCGGCCGGATCCGGTGGCAACTCCGTAAAGGTCACGTACCCGGTCGCCGCGACGAATCGCTCGAACTCCGCGTTGGTGACGGGGTACCGGTCCATCCAGAAGGCATCCACCGCGACCCCGTGCACCGGACGTTCCTCCGGGTAGTGCCGATCGGACCCCATTTGGAACTCGCCACCGGGGATCCACACCATGTCGGATTCGGCGGAGGCCCGCTGCCCCATCTCGGGCTCCGCCAGCGATGCGCTGGCGGTGTTCTTCATCGTTCTCCACCTGCCGATCCTGCAGGATCGTCCGGGTGACGAACCCGCAGGATCGACCCATGTCAGTTGGTCCGGTTGAGCTCCACCCGCCGGTTCTGTGCCCGTCCCTCCGACGTCTTGTTCGAGGCCACCGGCTTGTCCGGGCCATAGCCCTTGGCCGTGGTTTGACCCACAGCCACGCCGTTCGCCTCGAGGAATTTCTGCACCGCATCGGCACGTTGCTGCGAGATCCGGGTGTTGGCCTTCCGGGAGCCGGTGTTGTCCGTGTGGCCGGCGATCTCCACGTGAACATCCGGGTTGGCCGCCAGTGAATGGGCGACGTTGATCAGCACCGCCTTGGAGGCGTCGTTGAGCTCGGTCGCACCGCTGGCGAAGGTGACGCCCTCCAGGACGACCGTCTTCGCCCCGGTCTCAAAGAGCTTCGGGCACCCCTTCTCGTCCACCACCTGCCCGGCGGGGGTGTCGTTGCACTGGTCCACCGCGTCGGACACGCTGTCCGCGTCGGTGTCGAGCTGCTCGGGCGAACAACCCTGGTCATTCACCTGGGCCCCCGCGGGCGTCTCGGCGCACTTATCGGCGCTATCCATGACCTTGTCACCATCGGTATCGAGCTGGCTGGCCGCGCACCCCGACGCATCCACCGGCTCGCCCTTCGGCGTGTCGGCGCACTTGTCACTGCCGTCGGTCACGCCGTCGGCATCGGCATCCTTCTGCTCAGCCGAGCAGCCTTCCGCGTCCACCGAGGCCCCCGACGCCGTATCGGGGCAGCGGTCGGCGCTGTCGTTC
>DASRIN010000586.1:0-4202 GCA_035649975.1 Gemmatimonadales bacterium | reverse complement strand
AAAGAGCACTCGAGTGAGCTGCAGGAGCGCCAGGCCTTGGCGGTCTCGCGCGGGCAGCATACCAGGCAAGTCATTTGCCATCCGCTCGAGAGTGCTGCGGAATGCTCGAAAGAACCGTTGGCTGACCGGCTCGCCCGCCAGGGCTTCGGCCGCCCGCGCAGCATAGGCCAAAGCTCCGCCTTCGGTAGGTGCCGCCAGACGGGTCAGTGCGGCGACTCCCTCCGGGTCGGGATGCCAGAGATTCAGCTCCAGTGAAGGGCAGCGGTCGAATGCCGTGGCAATGGCGAGACGGCGCAGCTGACCATCGAGAGCAACGACCAATGCCAGCTTGCCACGCCGGCTGATTCGGCGCGCGAGCAGCCTGGCATCCCGCTGCGGATTTTCAGATTCGAGCCCAAGCCATGGCACCTGGCCGGTCTGACCCACGGCTATGACCTTGAGCGGCGCTTCTCCGCGGCGAGTCCAGGCTTCCTCGGGGACAGGCTCCCAGAGTGATTGATGTCCGAGTCTGGCAATCAGCTGAGGAACATCCGAGAGCGATTGAATGCACCGGATTGACCCTTCGAGATCCATCCGGCAGAGCTCCGGTGGTGACGGAGCTTCACGCTACGATGTAGTGCCTGAGACCTCGCCATCCAATCACCGCTGACGGTGCCGAAATTTGACTCCCACTCATGCCGGGAAAACATTTCGCCGATGATCACCCGATATTCACTTCCCATTCTGCTGCTCGGATTCGGTGGGGGAGGGTCTCTTTGGGCCCAAGCTCCCACTGACACGGGAGCGTTTGTGGTGCGCCGGGGCCAGGATACCGTCGCCCTGGAGCAGTTCACCAGGACAGCGACCCAGCTTCAAGGCACCATTCAGCTCAGAAACTCGAGTCGCACCTCCGAGCGATATTCCGCCGTGGTAGCGCCGGATGCCACCGTGCCGCTGATTGAAGTGACCGTTCGCGATGGAATCGACAGTGGGGCAGTGCGAGCCAAGGTGCGGCAACGAGCCCGGGTCATCTTCAAAGAGGACAGTGCGGCTGTGGACGAGGTGGGAGAGTCCGGTCTGGTCACCAGGGTCTTTGGGACCGAGGAGGGTGCGGTGCCTTACCTCAACCTCTCATTTGCCCTGCTGGAGCAGGCGGTGCGGCGGGCACGGGTAGCCCACGGCGGCGCTAGGGTCCCGTTCTTCAATCTGGGTGGGGGACAGACATTGGTCGCCAGACTGGCGCCACTGCGGGGTGACAGCATCCGAATGGATATCGGTGATACCCGGATTCACCTGAAGCTCGACAGCCAGGGGAGACTCCTGGGTGGCAGGATCCCGGTGCAGGATGTGGTGGTTGACAGAGAATAAACCGCTTACCCGCTTACCCGCTTACCCGCTTCTCCATACACTCGCCCCCTCCACTCTACTCGGCGACTCCCCCGCCAGGTCGAGCGCATCCCGATGAAGAGGGTCATCAGAGCGCCGAGCGGGTAGCCTGCCCCATAGATGATGGGGATCCGCATTCCCCAGCAGATCAGCATCCAAAACAGAGTGGAAAACGCCACTGCCAGTCCCGCTGCCCGAGCAGGAAGCTCCAGCCCGGGTGCGGCCACGGCGGCCAGCAGCGCGACCGGCGGGATCAGCCAATAGAGCATCGCTGTCACCAGCATGACCGGCACCAGGGCCCGGAGAGTGGGGTTGTGAGGAAATGACCGCCGGCCCCCGAGGTAGATGTTCTTGGACCAGCCCTCCACCAGTGAGCCGAGGTTCTGATACATTCGCGTCTCCATCAACCGCTCGGCAAAAGCGAAGTGAAGCTTCCTCCCCCTTTCCAGGTAGGTCTGCGCCAGCGCCAGGTCTTCCGCCACTTCCCCGCGCACTGCCGCATGGGTCCCCACGGCTTCATAGGCCGGTCTCGTCGTCAGAATGAACTGCCCGTTCGCGATCACGTCGCGGGAGCGCCGAGCCCGGTTGACGCTGGCTGGACTATATCTGAGCGCCAGCAGAAGCCAGATCTGCGGCATGACCATGCGCTCCCAGAAGGTGAGGCAGCGCTGCACCGGCGAGACCGTCAACAAGTCGGCACGCTGGGTGAGCAATCCGCCAACGGCACGCTCGAGCAACTCGGGCTCATGGCGGGTATCGGCATCGGTGAAGAGCAACAGGTCACCCCGGGCTTCCTGGAAGCCTTGAAAACAGGCCCAGGGCTTTCCGTACCAACCCTCCGGCAATTCCTTTCCCCGGACCAGCCGGACCGGTCCCTCGGTTTGCATCTGCTCTACCAGGGTGACCGTCTGATCGCTGGAGCGATCGTCAACCACGATCAATTCGAACGGCTGATAGGTGGTGTTGAGAATCGAGCGGACCACGGTCTGGATGGTGCCTGCTTCGTTACGAGCCGGAATGATGATGGACACCAGCAGTCCCGACGCGCGTGGCGCATCGCTCAGATTGGGGGAGCGTCGGGCCAGCCGAGGCAGAGTAAAGAACGGGAGCAGCCAGGGAGCCGCCGGGAGCAGCTGGACGGCGCTTGGGAGCAACACGAGGCGGAAGGAGAGCCTACTCCACCTGTTGAGAGACCGCCTGCAGCTCCTGCTCTAAGGCATCCAGTTGCCGCTCGACGTCGCCCACATCATGGTCGGCGCTGAAGGAGGGAACTCCGTTCTGGGAAAAGAGCGTCGCGACCAATGCGTCGGTGTAGCCGACGACAGCAACCGCGACACCTTTGTCGATCACCCGGTTGAGTCGGAGCATGATTGCCATGCCCTGCCGGGCTCGCATTGCGACCAGTACCGGGGCCAGGTTCCGGATCAGGAGCTCCCGGAGGAATTGGAGCTCTTCGACCACCTCGCCGGCAGCAAGCCCCCGGGCGGAACCCACTCGACCGTAGTGCTCGCAGACATGGAACCAGACAGTATTCACCTCTCGCCGCAGCGGGCCTACCATCTCGGTCATGACGTCGAACAGCAGACGGAACTCCCGCTCGACGGTTGCCCGCGGTATCGTGGGGGCGGCGGTCATCCGGTCTCCCAGCCAGTCCGCCCACTGGGAAACCATCGAGTCACGCATCTCCGCGATGATACGACCGGCAGCGAGCAATGCAGGCTGCGAAGCGCGCACTGATATTCTCCCTAAGAAGGGGTTCGTGAATCTAAAGCCGGGGTCATGATGGGGTCAAAACCACCCGTTCGACCGCCCAAACTCGGCCCCGGGAGCCGCATTGGTCTCGTTGCGCCCGCTGGCCCGCTGCTGGAAAGAGACGATCTAACCAGAGCCGAAGAACTTTGCCGTGCGCTGGGCTACGTCCCCGTACTCGGCAAGAACGCCTATCGCCGACATGGGTACCTGGCCGGTACCGACGATGAGCGACTCGCTGATCTCAATCAGGCGTTGGGCGACCCCTCGATCGATGCAGTCTGGTGCATTCGCGGCGGCTACGGTGCCGTTCGACTGCTCGACCGGATCGACTACGAGGCCGTCACTCGCCGTCCCAAGGCAGTCATCGGGTTTTCCGATATCACGGCGTTGCTCAATGCCGTCAGCCGGCGCTCGGGCGTAGTCACATTCCATGGGCCGGTTGCCCGGGCAGCGATGCCCAGGTTCAGCCGGGAGCACTTCGAGCTGGTACTCGGCTCCGGGAGGTCAGCCGGGCGGCTAAAGCGACTCCCGTTTCCACCCGATGTGCTGGTCCCTCAGGAGAACCGGATCGTTACCCTGGTCTCCGGAACCGCGGAGGGGCCGCTTGCCGGCGGCAACCTGACGCTGCTCCATTGCCTCGTTGGGACGCCCTACTTCCCCGATCTGAACGGCGCCCTCCTGTTCCTGGAGGATGTCGGGGAAGACCTGTACAACATCGACCGCATCCTCGCCCACCTGCGATTGATCGGTGCCCTTCGATCGCTGGCGGGAGTGATAGTCGGGCGCTTCACTCAGCTCGACCGTGCCAGCCGGGATGGCGCACTGGGCTTCGATGAGGTCCTCGCCACCTACTTCGAGCCCCTTGGAATACCCGTCGCTTACGGCTTCCCGGTCGGCCATCTCGAAGCCCAGTGGACCATGCCGCTGGGGGTTCGAGCTCGCTTGGATGCCGGAGCCGGTGAGGTCGAGCTGCTGGAGCCGGCGGTAGTCTGAGCCTGGCTCTGCTACACTTCAGCGAATGGCGACCCCCACCCTCAGCAAACACTCAGTAACCGGAACGCTGGGCCCGATTCTGATCGACATCC
>DASRIN010000585.1:0-2974 GCA_035649975.1 Gemmatimonadales bacterium | reverse complement strand
CCCGGACCTGCTCACCTGTGAGCGCACCCTGTTCGGCGCTAAGCCACCCAAGGGCCAGCAGCTCGAGGATCACTACTTCGGCACCATTCCGCCGCGGGTCCTCGCGTTCATGGCCGAGGCGGAGAAGGAGCTGTATCGCCTTGGCGTGCCGGTCAAGACGCGGCACAACGAGGTGGCGCCGGGCCAGTACGAGATCGCGCCGCTGTTCGAGCCCAGCCACATCGCCAGCGATCACCAGATGCTCATCATGGAGACGTTGAAGCGGGTGGCGCCCCGCTACGGCCTCCAGGCACTGCTGCACGAGAAGCCCTTTGCCGGCGTGAACGGCTCCGGCAAGCACAACAACTGGTCGATGTCCACCGATACCGGGGTCAACCTGCTCGATCCCCAGGACGAGACTCACACCAACATGCAGTTCCTGGTGTTCCTCTGCGCCACCATCCGGGCGGTGGACCTGCATGCCGACCTGCTGCGGGCCTCGATCGCCTCCGCGCCGAACGACCATCGGCTGGGAGCCAACGAGGCCCCACCAGCCATCATCTCGATCTTCCTAGGGAAGATGCTGGCCGACATCCTGGAGCAGGTCGAGGCCGGTCTGCCGAAGCGCACTATCAAGGGTGGAATCCTCGACCTCGGGGCCAAGACCCTGCCGATGCTGCCGCGCCACTCGGGCGACCGCAACCGCACCTCGCCGTTTGCCTTTACCGGGAACAAGTTCGAGTTCCGGGCGGTCGGCTCCAGCGCCAGCATCGCCTGGCCCAACACTGTCCTGAACACCATCGTGGCGGAATCGCTGGATTACGTGGCGACCGAGCTGGAGAAGTCGGTCGGCAGCAAGCCGACCGAAGCCAAGCTACAGCTGGCAGTGGTCAGCGTGCTCAAGCCGCTGATCCATCAGCATAAGCGGGCGATCTTCGATGGTGACAACTATTCGGAGGAGTGGCATGCGGAGGCAGGGCGCCGCGGGCTTCCCAACTTGAAGGATTCGGTGGCGGCGTTCGGAGTGCTGCGGGACAAGAAGAACGCAGAGTTGTTCCGGAAGTACGGAGTACTGAGTCAGGCCGAGCTGGATTCCCGCACCCACATCGCGGTCGAGAAGTACGTGAAGCAGCTGGGGATCGAGGCGGAGACCATGGTGTCCATGGCCCGCAACCAGATCCTGCCGGCCGCCCTGGAGCACCAGCGGCGAACGGCGGAGGCGGTGGCTGCGACCAAGGCAGCCGGGGTCGAGTGCGGGGATACTACCGAGGCGCTGCGGAGCTTTGTGGGGCTGGTCACCCGGCTACAGACCGCCACGACTGCGGTGGAACGGGCCGCTGCTCACCACGACAGCGATCCGCTGCGCCACGCCGGCCAGATCAGCCAGGAACTCAAGCCTGCCATGGCGCAGCTGCGGGAGGTCGTGGATCAGCTGGAAGCCCTGGTGGCCGCGGATTTGTGGCCGCTGCCGACCTATCGGGATTTGTTGTTTTTGAAATAGTCAGTCGCCAGTCACCAGTCACCAGTCGCCAGGCTTGGTTGCGAGTCATTGCGAGGGCGCTGAGCCCGAAGTAATCCAGTTGCCCGCTTACTAGCGGCGCTGGCGACTGATGACTGGCGACTGGCGACTAGTTACAACGGCCAACCACAGCATCGCTTTTTGAGGAGAAGGAACAGCTCGGAGGGGAGTGTTGCCGGAGTGAGGGTGCCGGCCATCGCCTGAAAGGCCTCGCACTCGGCGGCGGATGCATCGGGATCGAAGCAGACCGCCAGCGCCTCTACCAAAGGAGGCCGGTCCGGTCTTTGGATGGCTTCCAGCCAGGGATGACTCGGGGTGATCTGCCGGCAGGTCAGCCGCACCCGCACGGCGCCATCCAGCCAGCAAGGTCCCTGGGACAAAGAGCTCAGCAGCGGCTGGGTCAAGAGCAAGCTCTCCCCGGCCGGCGTCACCGCCCCGAACCGCAATTTGCCTCGCTCATTACGCCGGTGCAGCACCACGCCCCAGGCGAATGCCGGCCGTTCCTGCCGATACCATTCGAGCACTCGAACCAGCTGCTCGCGTAACGCATCGACTACGAGGGGAGATGGCATGGTCCCGACCAACGGAAAGGGTTGCCGCGTCAACCAGCGGCCGTTCGGTGCCTTTCCATTATGCAGAATGTGGGCCATGGGACCGGAGAAGCCAAGGTTCCGGCTTCCGCTCCCCCTGGCGCCGCGTTAAGCCCGCCAGCACATTCCGCGATCCACCCATGAGCGCCGACCACTACCCCGAATCGCACGTCTTCTATCGCAAGTTGACGCGCACCTATCCCCGCATTGTCCGGGGCGAGGGGTGCTATCTCTACGACGACCAAGGCCGTCGATACCTGGATGGAAGCGGGGGGGCCTATGTCGTCAATATTGGTCATGGGGTGAGCGAGATTGCGGACGCCCTGGCCTGTCAGGCCGCCACCCTGGGATACGTGAGCGGGACGGTATTTACCCATAATGCGGTCGAGGAGCTGGCGGCCGAGGTCGCCCGGCTCTTAGCCGGAGACCTGGAGCTCGTCTTTCCCCTGAGCAGTGGCTCGGAAGCGGTGGAGGCGGGACTCAAGCTGGCACGGCAGTACTGGCTCGAAGCCGGACAACCCGAGAAGCGCAAGGTTCTCGCCTTCATGCCCTCGTATCACGGAAATACCCTGCTGGCTATGTCAGCCTCGTCCCGCGAGCCGTACCGGGCCGTGTTCCGCGATTGGCTGGCTCCGGTGGTCCGAGTTCCCGCCCCCTATCCTTACCGCTGCAGCTGCCGGGGAAAGGAACCCCGCTGCCCCGGGTGCACTGGTGAGGCCATCGAGCAGATCATTCAGAGCGAAGGCCCGGAGACCATCGCGGCACTGATCGGTGAGCCGGTGGGTGGCTCGTCTACCGGGGCTTCGGTACCGCATCCCGACTACTGGCGCCGGGTCAGGGCGATCTGCGATCGCTATCAGGTACTCCTGGTTGCGGACGAGGTGCT
>DASRIN010000584.1:0-3329 GCA_035649975.1 Gemmatimonadales bacterium | reverse complement strand
TCGGAGAATGTGCTTGAGCTCGCCCGTCACGGTAGCGACAACGGCGCCCGGTTCGGCGTAGCTCCCTTCGGCCGAGCGCCAGTGAATGGTGCAGCCGCATGCCTGGGAAACGGCGTCGGCATAAGCCGAGCCGGCCAGGATCCCGCCACTACGAAACTCGATGATCGCGTCGGCCTTGGTGCCAGGAGGGATGGTGAGGTCGGTCGTCAGGTCAATCTCGCCGTCCTCGGCGAGCGCCGCCGCGGCAACACGCGCAGCATCTGTGGTAAGCGCCAATGCTCCTCTACCCGAGTGCAACCATTCGGTCGATGGCGCGCCGAGCTCGGGCGGCGATATCGGGTGGGACGGTGACATGAAAGCGATCGAGCTTCAACGAATCCCGTACGGATGGAAGAGTGATCGTCTTCATGAAGGCACATACCGCTTCCGGGTCCGCAGGAATGAACTGCTTGTGCGGCGCCACCTGCTGCATCCGATGCATGATTCCCGTTTCGGTGGCCACGATGAACTGTGTAGCCGGCCGTTCCGTCACCTTTCGGATCATCCCCTCGGTCGAGG
Source organism: Gemmatimonadales bacterium (assembly GCA_035649975.1). Taxonomy (GTDB): domain Bacteria; phylum Gemmatimonadota; class Gemmatimonadetes; order Gemmatimonadales; family GWC2-71-9; genus CAVVWJ01. The sequence goes on along the minus strand of DASRIN010000584.1, from coordinate 2,771 downwards.
TGATGTGGAGGCCTTCCGGGTTTACGTCGCCCAGGCCCATGCTGTAGATAAGCTGCCCGGCGCAGCCGCACTCCGGATGTACCAGGACCTCCGCGTCGGGATATTCGGCCCGGGCCCGGTTGAGTACCTCGGGACGGATGCCCTCGTGTACGTGGCACTCCCCCATCCAGACCTCGATCCGCCGTTCCGGCCGCATCCGCCGCAGGTGACTTCCCAGAAAGAAATCCGGCAGAAAGAGAATGCCCTTCTCGGCCGGAATGGCGTCAACCACATCGAGCACGTTGCCGCTGGTGCAGCAGTAATCCAGCTCGGCCTTCACCTCCGCTGTCGTGTTCACGTACCCCACGGCGATGTAGTCGGGGAACTGGGCCTTCCACCGGCGCACGTCTTCCGCGGTGATGGTTGCCGCCAGTGAGCACCCGGCTCGCAGGTCGGGCAGTAGTACCCGCTTGCGGGGCGACAAGATGGCCGCCGTCTCGGCCATGAAATGAACCCCGCAGAAGATGATCACGTCGGACTGGGTGCTGGCGGCCTGGCGCGAAAGACCGAGAGAGTCACCAACATAGTCCGCGACGTCCTGGACTTCCGGCCTCTGATAGTTGTGCGCCAGCACCACGGCGTTGCGCGCCCGGGCCAGCCGGCGGATCTCCGACTGAAGGCTGGCGACCTCCTGTGGCGTCTCTTGAGGAGCCTCGATAACCGGAAGCTGGAGACCGCTCCTGCCGTTGGACGAGGCCATCACACTGCCTCGCGCTTGAGGGTGTCCGGCGGATAGTCGGTTCGTCGATGCCCTCCCCGGCTCTCCCGTCTCCCTCGCGCTGCTTGAGTAATGAGCCCGGCCACCAGCAGCTGGTTCCGCGTTCGCCAGGCATCGGCTGGCGTGGCGCGGGTCAACCGGTCGAGCTCCTGCTCTGCCAGCAGGAGCGACGATTCGCTGCGAAGCACCCCCACATTAGCGGTCATGAGGTTGCGCATCTCCTGGCGAATCGGTTCGCAGCCATCGTCGGCCCCGGTATCGGGCGAGCCATCCGACGGCAGCGGCTCCAGCGAGACCATGGGAACAGACATTCGTGCCAGGGCCCGTCCGGCGCGGTCAGCGAACACCAGACCCTCGAGCAGAGAGTTGGATGCCAGGCGATTGGCGCCGTGCACTCCGGTCCGGGCCACTTCACCAACCGCCCAGAGGCCTGGCTTGGTGGTCCGTCCCTCGAGATCGGTCTGAATTCCCCCCATCGCATAGTGCAGGGCGGGTGCTACCTGGAGCAGGTCCCGGCTGGGATCCAGCCGGTGGCGGGCAAGCATTGCCGTGATGCCAGGGAACCGGGTGGGAAAGTCCTTCACCGACCGGGCATCGAGCCAGGCGCCTCCGGCTGAGTCGGCCGCTGCCACTGCCCGCGCCACAACGTCACGAGGGGCCAGCTCTCCCCGGGAATCGAAGTCCAAGGCAAACCGGCGACCCGAGCGATCCAGCAAGACGGCTCCCGCTCCCCGCACCGCCTCGGAGATGAGAGGTGCTGGATTGAGGCCCGGCATCTTGAGGGCGGTGGGGTGAAACTGGAGGAATTCGATATCCCGTAGCTGAGCTCCGACGCGATGGGCCAGCGCCCAGCCATCAGCCGTAGCTACTCGGGGGTTGGTTGTCACCGCGTACAACTGGCCAACCCCGCCGGTCGCCAGGACCACCGCTGAGCTGGCCAGCGTTCGACTGGTGCCGCCCTGCGGAAGCACGGTGACACCGTGGACCTGGCCATTCTGCACCACCAGACCGGTTACCTCGGTGTGCTCCAGGAGCTCGATCTCGCGGTGCTGCCGGACCACCTGAGCCAGGCAACTGATCAGGGCGGCTCCGGTGCGATCTCCGCCGGCATGAATGATTCGGGGCCGGGTATGAGCTGCCTCGAGGCCCAGGCCGAGCTTGCCATCGGGTCCTCGATCGAAGACCGCGCCCAGGGCAAGCAGCTCGTAAATTCTGTCCGGGCCCTCATTTGTAAGTATCCGCACGGCCTCGGGATCGGCCAGCCCATCGCTGGCCGCCAGAGTGTCCGCGGCGTGCTGGCCCGGACTATCTCCCGGGCCGAGCGCCACGGCAATGCCGCCCTGGGCCCAGGCGCTGGCGCTGTCAGCCAGTGTTTCCTTGGTGAGAAGGACTGCGGAAATGCCCTCACACCCCAGCCGCCATGCCGTCCAAAGACCGGCAATTCCGGTACCTACGATGACGGGAGGGGATGAGGACATGGGGGAAATATAGCGGCCAGGCAGCGGGGCAGCGGGGCAGGTGCGCTATCACGCGACATACTGCGTTCCGCGGGTTAGGTACAAGCTCCTGTTGTAACCACTATCAGTTATGGCCTCCGAAGAAATGCGATCGCTAGGGACAGGAAAGCGGCACGAAAGGCTCAAAGCCTGGGCCGCCTGTCATGAGCTTGTCTTGAATCTCTATAGACGAAGTCAAGGATGGCCAAGCAGTGAAAGGTATGGGCTGACCTCGCAAGCTCGACGCGCAGCCTACTCGGCAGCGGCCAACATCGCGGAAGGCTCGGCGAAAGCTGGGAACACGGAGTTTCGGAGATACTTGAACATTACGCTGGGCTCACTCGCCGAGCTTTCGTACGCGTTGCGCTTGGCTCGAGATCTGGATTACCTCAGACCGGAGGAGTGGGGCGAAATAGAAACGCTGAGGGACCATGCCGGACGTCTCACCTGGGGGCTGTACCGATCTCTAAAGGGACGGCGCAATGGAGCAGACCTGCGCCACATTTGATGGTCTGCCC
>DASRIN010000583.1:0-10117 GCA_035649975.1 Gemmatimonadales bacterium | reverse complement strand
CACCATTGCACCCCGGGAGCCGGTGAGGATGACGGCCAGCAGCCCGATGGGCAGATACCCGCGCGCGATCCACCGGAAAAGCGGTCGCTGTGTGGTGATGCCGAGGTACCAGGCCGTGGGCAGGGCCAGGGCCATGCTCATAGCGAGGTCGTTGGGATCAACGCCTCCGGCAGCAAAGCGGCGCATGGCTGCCCCGGTCCGTAACAGCAGAACGGTGTTCAAGGCCGAGACGTATGCGCCCAGAAGGTAGGCGGTGAGCAGACCGCGCATGCGCCGGGTGGACGGAGCCAGCTCCCAGATTATCCAAGTCGCCGAGAAAAGCTGGACGAAGGTCCAGAACTTGTTAGGGACCTGGGGCATTCCGTGGTAGAAGACTCCGAAGCCGGCCCAGAGCACGAACAACAACCCCAGGACGTGGAACGGCTGCCACTTCCGGAATCGGCCCGAGATCACCACCGCCAGTAGCGCGCAGATCAGCGCCACCGCGCCGGTAAGCCGGCCCACGACGGCAACCCCGCCAATACGAATGACGCCTTGCCACGGCAGGGAAAAGACGAAAATCCAGAGCGCGATATAGGGAATAGACCACATTCAGAGCTCTCGCTGAGACGATGACAGTGCTGAACCGGCGGGCCTCAGTTGAACCGCGTCTGCCGGGGACGCAGCGGTGATGCTCAGCCCTTTGCGGGCCAGAAGCTCCCGGTAGAGAACCATCCAGCGCTCGGCCATAGCCTCCAGAGTATAGTGAGCCAGCATGCGGTTCCGGCCAGCCTGTCCCATGGCCCGGCGCTGCTCACCCGGGAGCGCCATGAGCTGCCGCATGCTCCGGGAGAGCGCGTCCGGATCGTGGGCTGGGACGAGGAATCCGCTCTTGCCCGGCTCCACCAGCTCGGAGACGCCACCCACGTCGGTCGCTACCACCGGTGTCGCCGCGGCGAGCGCTTCCATCACCACGTTGGGCATCCCCTCCCAGGCGGAAGACAGGACTAGGCCGTCGGCGGCAGCCAGGAGGGCCGCTATGTCGTGCCGCACTCCGAGGAACACCACCCGTTCGCTGATGCCGAGCTGCCGGGCCTGCTGCTGCAGCTCGTCCTGCAGCGGCCCCCGCCCAGCCACGAAGAGGCGAGCCGGAGCGCTGGCCAGGGAGTGGAACGCCCGGAGCAGCGTCGGGTAATCCTTCTGGTCCAGCAGCCGCCCGACGGCGAGCCAGAAGAACTCCATAGGTGCAACCCCCAATTCGTCGCGAAGCCGGTCGCGCTCGCCTGGCGGGGCCGACAGGGCGACGACGTCTACACCGTTGGGAATCACCCGGAGCTTCTTCGCCGGAAGGATGCCCCGACGAGAGAAGGAATCCGCGACGCGCTGGGAGTTGGTGGTGCAGCAGTGATCCATCCAGTTGGTGAGCCGCATGGACCAGTCGCGGGCGGCGCTGCCGTTCCGTTCGCTGCGAACCGAGCTCACAATGACCGGCACCCGGGCCCAGGTGCCCGCCACCCGTCCCATCACATTGGCGTGATACATGAAACTGGTGAGGAGATGCGGTCGCCAATCCTGCAGCAGCGTCACCAACCGTCGCAGCGCCCGCCAGTCCGGGCGACCCGGCTGCATCTCCAGACTCAAGATCGGGAGACCCTCGGCCACGGCTTGCCGCCCCATTTCGACCAGGGGAGTCATGCAGACGAGGCGCACCTCGTATTGGTGTGCGAGCAGCGCTCGCGCCAGGTAGAGAATCTGGCGATCCGCGCCTCCCATTCCCAGGCTGGTGGACAGCAGCAGGACCCTCGTCATACGCGCTCGATGACCTGGAGATAGTGATCCACCGCGGCATCCATCGTAAAGGGCTCCAGCGCATCTGCCGGCAAGTCGGCGGCAGGACGGTCGAGCATCGCCACGATCGCGTCCGCCAACGCGGATGCATCGCCCACGGGCACCAGGGGCCCGAGTCGCCCGCCCTGCAGAATTTCCCTGGGGCCGCTGGGACAGTCGGTGGCGACCACCCGCGCTCCGGTGGCCATGGCTTCGATCAACACGGTGGGGAGCCCCTCCCAGGCTGAGGAGAGCACGAACACCGAACAGGCGGCCATGTAGGCCGCCGCATCCTCCCGAAAACCGGGGAGGGCGGTGTCTTCACCGATCCGCAGCTCACCTATCAGCGCTTCGAGACGGGGTCGCTCCGGCCCTTCGCCCACAATCATCAGGCGTGCGGGCCGGCGGCGGCGCACCTCGGCAAAGGCCCGGAGAAGCGTGGGGAAATCTTTGGCCGGCGTGAGCCGTCCCACCCCGAGGATCACTGGCGGTTGCCCAGGCGCAAACCAGGGATGGTCGGGTGGCGTTCGGGAGAGCTCGATCAGGGCCGAAGTGATCACCGGGTTGTAGACCACCTCCATATCCTCCCGGGGGAGGCCGGTGCTGCGGGCGAGATCGTCGGCGGCGCCCTTCGACACAGCCACCACGGATGCGGCCCAAGGATAAAAGGCACGCAGGAGAGCCGGGAGCAGGGGGCGATCGAACTGATGCGGCACCGCATTGGACCTCGACATCGTGCAGTGCTCGGTTACCACGACGGGGACCTGCCCTCCGGCCAGTTTGCCGGCCCAGAGTGCGATCAGATTGGCGTGGCTCATGGATGAGACCAGGACCCTGGGGCGCTCCCGCCGGAGGTAGCGCGCGAGGGGAAGCAGGCTCCGCAGCAGGCGCCCGGCGCCCAGGTCCACCACCCGCACGTCGCTGGGCAGCTGCTCCAGGAAGGCACCGTCCGCGGCCGCGAGGACAACGTCAACCGGAAGGCCGCGGGCCGCGAGGCCTTGAGTCAGATTCACCACCACCCGCTGCGCCCCACCGGTGCGCACCGAGGGAAGGAAGAACGCGATGGTGTCCCGGGTGGACCGCGTGCGAGTGGGACCGTTCACGGACAGGGTGTCGGTGTTGCTCATCGCAGGCCCCGAGCACCGACCGGCAGCCGAGCCTGCACGTAGGTACGCAGCGTGGCGGTCACGTGCATACCGTGCTCACCCAGCGCGACGGTCGGAATCAACCAGGCCGCAAGCGTGCCGCTGGTGATCGCAGCCAGGCTCCCCGCAATGAGTCCCACCAGATGTGAGAGACTGAGGTGACGTGCGATCTCGGTAGTAGCGAAGGTGACGCCGCCCACCAGCACTCCAAGCCAGACGGCCGGCAACTGCGCGCGGACGAATCGTCCCCAGCTAATCTGGGTCAGCTTGAGACTCAATTGCGCCATGCTGAGATAGTTGATAAAGAAGGCGACCAGCACCCCGGCAGCGACCGCGGTGAGTCCCCGAAACTGGCCTACCCACGCGCCCAGGAACACCAGTCCGGCGAAGAGCCACTGCCGCCACGCCCGGCGATACACCTTGCCGGTGGCCCGGGAGAGCGAGTCGCTCATACGATAGCAGGCGCGGAACACCATGCCGAGCGCGAGCACCTGGAACGGCGGCACCAGTGCCTCCCAGCGGCTCCCGAACAATACCGGCACCAGGTCCGGTGCCAGCACCGCTGCCGCGATGCCGGCGGGCAAGCTGATCAGCGCCAGAAAGGCGGTGCCCTGCAGGTACGCGGCGCCGAGGCGGCGCATATCGTGCTGGACCCGGGCCATGGTCGGAAAGAGCACCTTGTCGAGCACATCCCCGATGAGCGAGGTCGGCAGGGACATCAGCTGGTAGGCCCGGCTGTACTGGCCCAGCGCGACCGCGCCGAGCCAGCGGCCCACCACGAGATTGTCGACCTGATTCGCGAGGATGACCCCTACTCGGGCGATGCTCTGGCCAAAGCCGTAGTCGATCAGCTCTCGGAAGCTCAGCCAGCTGGGCCGGCCCTGAAACAACGGGGGTGATACCAGCAACAGGATTGCAGTGCGCAGCACGACCTGGGCAATCTGGGCGGCGACCAGGGACCAGACCCCGAAACCGAGGAGCGCGAGTCCCACGCCTACCACCCCGTAGCCCAACCCATACGCCAGCACATCCCGATTGGCGATCGCGCGAAAGCGCAGCTCGCGCTGGAGCAGGCTCTCCGGCGCGGTCGCGATCCCGGCAATAGGAAAGACCAGCGCGAGGGAGCGAACTACCGGCTCCAGGTTGGGCATGTGAAAGAACTGCGCGACGAGCGGGGCAGCGGCCCAGATCGCCGCCGCTGTGAGGAGACCGAATCCGGTCGAGGCCAGGAACGCGGTGCTGATGTGGCGCGGCTCGAGCGTGGGTCGCTGGACCAGCGCCGGCCCCAGTCCGAGCTGAGAAAAATTGAGGGAGAAGTTGATGACGACCAGCGCGGCGCTCACCAGACCGAAGTCGGTCGGGCTGAGCAGCCGGGTGAGAAGAACAAGAACGACCGCCTTCAGCACGGCGACCGCCCCGTTGCCGAACGCGGCCCACGCCATCCCACCGAGGGTCCGGTGGGTGAGACTGGATTGCTGCTCCTGGGCGGGCATCGGGAAGGATTGAGCTACCGAGCCACCGGTTCCCGAATTCTCGCGGGCGCCGGGGTTGGCGCGTACCCATACCGCTGGAGATCCTCGTGCAGCAGATCGTCAAGGATGTTCTGCTGGGCCGGAGTCAGGTCATCGCGCCAGCGGTTGCTGTTTCTGATCGAGAGCATCCGGGCGTGCCGCTCCAGTTCCGGGGATGCCGGCAGCTCGGCGAACTCGAGCACCCGGCGGCAAGTCTCCACCGGCTGGTCGCAGAACGACTCGTATTTGACCTCATAAAAGCGGTCAGGGTTGATGGTCCGCCGAGCGGCGTCCATGGCCCGCATCTGCATTCGCCATTGGAGCGCGGCGAGCGCGGTGAAGGAGCGGTCGTAGCTCTCCCAGGTGGCCCGATCTTCGGACGAAAGGTCGCCGGCGCGCCATTCCTGAGGCCCGAACCAGCCGCGCCAGAAGGCAACGTGCAGCAGGGAGCTGGCCACGGCTCGCCCATCCCGAATGATGTGAATGAACTTCGCGTCGTCGAAGATCTCGTCGAGATAGCTGATGCGAGGCCAGCCAGTGATTTTCAGGAGTAGCCGATTGCGCTGCCGGGTGAGCATCGCCTCGAACGCGGCGCGAATCTGTTGCTTGACCCGCACCGTCACGTCCGATCGGACCAGGTCCCGATAGGGTGCGGTGAAACCATAGGCGTAGTGCTCCCAGAAGCCGTACTGCTCGTTAGGCCGGATCCACTCGCCGAACAGACGGCGCAGCACCGGATTGCCCATGGCGGTGACAGCCCAAGCGTTCCATGCCGGACGGGCGGGAAACCGAAGGGAGAAACCGGAAAGCCACATCACCTGGGGATGGGTTGCCAGCAGCCGGTGGAACACCGTCGAGCCGCAGCGTCCGGTGCCCACGATGAAGACCGGTTTGGTGATGTTCGTCACCTGCGGGTTTATCACTTTATCACTCTGCGAGTGCATATTCACGAGCGGCGGAGGAGCACGATCTATGCCCCACAAGACGCTGCTAGACGCTCACTTCAGCTTGGGGCAATCTACCGAAGCCTGATCGGAAGGGCACCTGGAAGGGTCTGGCCGCATCCTTGCTGAGCCCCGGTCGCCGCGTGGACGTCGGAGCGAGCAATAATTGTGTCATGGCCGCAATACTGTGGCGCCTTTACGACAGGGGGCGGAAGCTTGGCAGTCAAACCGAATTTCTTCATTGTCGGCGCTCCCAAGTGCGGCACCACCGCACTCTACGAGTACCTGCGCCAGCATCCCAACATCTTCATGTCCAGGGTGAAGGAGCCGCATTTCTTTGCCAACGACCTGGGCACGTACCCCCGTATCAAGACCCTGGAGGACTACACTGCACTCTTCGAGGAGAGCACCCCACGGCATTTAAGAGTGGGCGAGGCCTCGGTGTACTACCTGCGCTCCTCGACCGCCATCGCGAACATTCACGGCTACAACTCCGAGGCCAAGATCATCGCAATGTTCCGCAACCCGATCGAGATGGTGCACGCGTTGCACTCGCAGTTGCTCTACGTGGCAGAAGAGACCGTGGCTGATTTCGAGACCGCGTGGCGCCTGCAGGAGCGGCGCAGCCGTGGTCTCGACCTTCCGCCCCGTTCTCGCGGCGCCTTCCTGCTGCAATACGCCCAGTTCGGCCACTTCGGGTCCCAAACGAAGCGGCTCCTCTCCGTCTTCCCGCGAGACCAGGTGAAGTTGATTCTCTACGACGATTTTACGAAATCGACCCGGCAGGTGTATGACGAAGTGATTGAGTTCCTGGGCATCCCCCACGACAATCGCACCGAGTTTCCCCGCATCAACGAGAACAAGCAGGCCAGAATGGCCTGGCTCCAGCAATTCTCCCGCAAGCCTCCACGGCCGCTGCGCGACGCCTTCCGCCGCCTGAGGCAGGTCAGCGGCGCCAGGTGGCTCGATGCCATGACCAATGCCGTGATGGATCTGAACACGGTACGAACCAGGCGTCCGCCGCTGTCACCGGAGCTGCGTGCCGAGCTGAGCGACGCGTTCCGGGACGAGGTGGCCTCACTCTCTCGGCTCTTGAACCGGGACCTGAGTCACTGGGTCTAGTCGCGGGCGGGCTGGAGCCAGTGATCGAGGCTACGGCCGATGAGGGCGGAGGTCCTGGCAATGTCGTCCCGGAACTGACTGGTGAGCTCGTTCCGGAGCTTGGCCGGCAGCCGCGGCGCCGGCTGCAGGTTTCGCCGGCGGGCGCGCTTGATCCAGTTTGCGGCGCCGCTGGGGATCCAGGGCTTCACCACCGACTGGAGGGCCTTACTGGTGAGCAAGCTCTCCAGGACCCGGCTCACCGGCAGGCCGCCCGGCGCGTGGGGAGTCTCGAAATCAGGGGCAAATGACGGATCGACGCCGACAAAGCGATACACCTCCTGGGTGACTTTCGCCGGGCTCCGTTGGAGATCGTCAAAGAGAGAGACCTGGATTTGTTCCCGGGAAAACAGGTCGAAGTAGCGAGCCAGTTGCTCGTGATAGTGGCCGATCTGCATCCAGTGGGAATCAGGCCGGGCCCAGGCAGCAGCCGGGTCGAGGTCACGGGCGGGGTCGAGGCCCTGACCCTCGCTGCGGAGATACATCTGATAGTCCGAGTAGGCTCGATCGACGGGGTGACGGATGCTACAGAGGATCCGGACCGCGGGGAGAAGGTCGTGGATCCGGCCGGCTGCAGAAGGGCATTCCAGATAAATCGGGGATGCTTCTCCGATCGCCACCGCCCCCCCGGCCTCGGCAAAGAGCGCTTCATATTCGGCCAGGGACCGGACCCCGAAGCGGCTGGCGTCGGGACCACCACAGAGCGGGCGGCCATAGGCGTCCAGGCCAAAGGCGAAGAAGTTGGTCTCCTTCACCGCGCTCATGAAGACCTGCGGGTGTTCGGCGAGGTAGTGATAGAGCGCCGTAGTTCCCGCTTTCGCGGCCCCGATAACGATGAAGTTCGGCAGGGTCATCGGAAGAAGCTCACCAGAGATTTGAAGTCCAGGAAGGGTCCACCTACATTCACGTCCCTTCGGTCGAGAGACGTTGGATCGATCAGTTGAGGAGGCCGTGAGTGGTCGACGTGTCCCAGCACATCCAAAAGACCTCCCGTGTGGTTAAGCGATGGGTGAAGAAGGTCGTGGCGCCCAGTCACTTCGTGGCAGGACTGTCGAAGGTTATCCCCATCAGTGATCGCTCGTACCTGAAATTCCGCTATTTCGTCACCTTCGGCCGCCGGCTCAATCTGGCCCAACCCGTCACCTTTACTGAAAAGCTCCAATGGCTGAAGCTGTATGGCCGGCTGGAGCAATACGCCCCCCTCGCCGACAAGCTACAGGTGTATGGGTACGTACGGGAACGGATAGGAGAGGCCCACCTGAACCGGCTGCTTGGTTCATATGAGCGGGCGGCAGACATCCCGTGGGACGATCTGCCGGACAAGTTTGTCCTCAAGGCAACCCATGGCAGCGGCTGGAATCTAATCGTTGCCGACAAAGGTCGGACCGATCGCGGTGAGGCATTGCAAAAGTGCGAGCAGTGGTTACAAGGGAAGTATTCCCCACTGAGCCGGGAGCCGGTCTACGCGAACATTCCGCCCCGGATCATCTGCGTGGAGTATCTCGGCGATCCGGATACCGAACTGTTTGACTACAAGCTCTATTGTTTTAACGGGAAGGTCCGCCTGATCCACGTTGATACGGAGCGCTTCAAAGGGCATCGCCGAACGTATTATACGCCGGACTGGCAGCGTCTGCCGTTCTCCTACACCTATCCAGTCAGGGCTGAAGACGTCCCGCAGCCCGCCGCACTGGGAACCATGATCGAGTTGGCCGAGCGCCTAGCCGGGAGGATCCCCTTTGTCCGAGTCGATTTCTTCTACATACAGGGCCGGATCATCTTCGGCGAGATGACCTTTTTCCCGGACGCGGGTTTTGGCGCGTTCGACCCACCCCAGTGGGACGGGATTGTTGGGTCCTACCTGAAACTTCCGGGCCTCGAACGCTGATCGAGCCGGATCACTGCAGTGCAAACACCCGGACGTTGGTGGGTGAGACGTAGACCCGCGTGCCCTTGGCCAGTGCTAGGGAGTCGAACCGAGCGCGGGGAACGTGGGCCTCGATAGTCGTGCCGGCTTCGACCAGATCCAGCTCCAGACGCACAATGGGACCAAATGCCCGCACGTGGCGCACGACTGCCTCCAGCGACGACGCGCCGGAGCGGGCCGGAGCCAGCTCCACGTCGTAAGTGCGGACATAGGCGACGCCCTCCTGGTCCCGGGCGTCGGCCCACTCCGGAGCCTCCAGCTGACTCTCGCCGATGTTCACCCGGCCCTCATGGATCCGGCCGTGGAAGAGGTTCACGTCGCCCAGGAAGCCGTAGACGAAGGGGGTAGCGGGCCGCTCGTACACTTCCTCGGGTGTGCCGCTCTGCTCCACCCTGCCCTGGTTCATGATCACCACCCGGTCGGAGACCTCCAGCGCCTCCTCCTGGTCATGGGTGACGAACACGCTGGTAACGTGCACTTCCTCGTGCAGCCGCCGGAGCCAGCGGCGCAGCTCCTTGCGCACCTTGGCGTCGAGGGCGCCGAAGGGCTCGTCCAGGAGCAGCACCTTGGGCTTGACCGCGAGCGCCCGGGCGAGCGCCACCCGCTGCCGCTGCCCTCCGGACAACTCCGATGGCCGCCGCTTGGCCAGGACGTCGAGCTGCACCAGACTCAACAGACCCATAACCGTGTCGTGGATTTCCTTCTCGGAGGGACGAACCCGCCGCGGCCGGACCCGGAGCCCGAAGGCGACATTTTCGAACACACTCATATGCCGGAACAGGGCATAGTGCTGGAAAACGAACCCCACCTGGCGTTCCCGCACCGGCTGATCGGTGGCGTCCTCGCCGTGAAAGTGGATGCTGCCGGCATCGGCCGGCTCCAGCCCGGCGATGATCCGAAGCAGCGTGGTCTTGCCCGACCCGGACGGGCCGAGCAGCGCCACCAGCTCCCCGCCGGGGACCTGGAGGCTCACGTCATCCAGTGCGACAAAGTCGCCGAACACCTTCCGCAGATTGCGAACCTCGATGCTCATGCTGCGATCCTCTCAGAAGAGTCGACCGATTCCTTGCGCTCGGCCGAGGCGCGCTGCTGCCGCCACTCGACCAGCGTCTTCAGCACCAATGTCACCAGCGCGAGCAGGGTGAGCACCGACGCCACCGCGAAGCTGGCGGCGAAGGCGTACTCGTTGTAGAGAATCTCGACGTGCAGCGGCAGGGTGTTGGTCTCCCCGCGGATATGGCCCGAGACCACCGACACCGCGCCGAACTCTCCCATCGCTCTCGCGTTGCAGAGAATCAGCCCATAGAGCAGGCCCCATTTGATGTTGGGAAGGGTGACCCGGAAGAAGGTCTGCCAGCCGCCGGCGCCGAGTACGATCGCGGCCTCTTCCTCCTCGCAGCCCTGTTCCTGCATAAGGGGAATCAGCTCCCGGGCAACGAATGGGGCGGTGACGAACGTGGTGGCGAGCACGATGCCGGGAACCGCGAAGATGATCTTGATGTCGTGATCCAGCAGCCAGGTCCCGAACCAGCCGTGGGCCCCAAACAGAAGGACGAAGATCATGCCCGAAATGACCGGTGAGACCGCAAAGGGCAGGTCGATGAGCGTAATGAGCACGTGCTTGCC
>DASRIN010000582.1:0-5369 GCA_035649975.1 Gemmatimonadales bacterium | reverse complement strand
ACTGATCCAGCACGTCCCCCACGGTGGTCCACCGGAAGTCCGCGAGCAGGGAGCGGAACCGCTCCTCGGAGCGGTCGAGATTCACGTAGTGCCGGAACCGGTTCACCGTCCCCAATCCCGATAGTCGCGGCTGACCGGGATCGATCTCCCAGGGATGGATATAGAACAGGTACGGTGTCCCGGTACGAAGGATCCGCCGGACCCCGGCGCGCCAGAGCGCGTAGGGCGCCATACGGAAGTAGCCACCGCCGCCCCAGGGCACGCCACGGCTCCCGACCGGAACGCAGGAGATACACACCTCGAAGAACCCCGGTCTGAGCTCCAGCACGGGACGGCCACCGTCCACCCCGGGTAGCCGCCCATAGCGGTCGTGGGCTACGGTGGGGAATACCGACGAGTCGTACTCGAAGCCCAGCTCCTGGAGGATGGAGACCGCCCAGTCGGTGATGGAGAAGCTGGGCGCCCGGTACCCTCGAACCTTCTGTCCAATCAGGTCTTCCAGTATCCGCTTGCACCGCTCGACGTCAGCCCGGAATTCGTCCGGCGAAAGGTTGTAGAGGAGCTCATGCCCGTAGCCATGAGATGCGATTTCGTGGCCCCCAGCCGCGATCTGCCGGACGAGTGCCGGCTGTCGTTCCGCCACCCAGCCCAGGATGAAGAAAGTGGCCCGGGCCCCGCTCTTCTCGAGCAGCTCGAGAATCCGCATGGTGTTGCGCTCGACTCGGCTTTCCCGGCTGTCCCAACTGGCCCGGGGAACCACCGGCTTCAAGTTCTCGACCTGAAACCAGTCCTCGACATCGACCGACATCGCGGCGGGGGGGTTGATCGGGTTTGGCATGATGCCCCTAGAGGAGCCGGTGGCCACGTTTGCGGAATTCACGCACGTGTTCCCGCTTGGGGAACGAAAAGTAGCCCGCGCCGCTCATGTCAACCGGAACCGGCGTCGCCTGGCCCTGCCGAACTTTTCTCAGGACGTCGATCAGGAGCCGAGCGCCTTCCTGCTTGGTCAAGGTGATGACCCGGTGCAGCGAGTCCCGGGGGGCTATCGGAACGCTTACCGTCCCCAGCACTCCTCCGGCATCCAGCTTTTCGGCCATCTCGTGGACTGTTACGGTGATGGCAGACTCCCCCCGCTGCATTTGCCAGAACGTCGGCATCATCCCCCGGTACGCCGGTAGCCGGCCCGAGTGGATGTTGATGCAGCCAAGCCTGGGAGTGCGGAGTATTTCCTTCCGGAAGATCTCTGGGGCTGCCACCGAGACAATCACATCAGGAGCGAGGTGGCGGACCTGCTCCAGGTACTCCGGGGCGTTCACCGACCGGGCCGGAAACATCGGTACCCCCTGCTCCCGGGCCAGCCGGGCAATCGAGCGGCCGCTCAGACGGGCCCGGAGAAAGCGGGACGCCACCCGTGCCACACCCAGCGGTCCGTACAAACCGAGCATCCGGCGCAGGGTTTTCCAGGGCGGCTCGTGAAAGGGGCGATCAATCGTGATTCCGCAGATCTCAAAGGCATCGGCCGGATACTCCCGGAAGAACACCTCGAAGAGACGGATCACATAGAGCGGGTCGTCTTCGGTAATGAAAAGGAGGCGGAGTCTGTCAGGCATCCGACGAGGGCATCTCCCTGCTGCTGGGCTGCGGATGCGCGCAGTGGGCGATGAGGGGCTCGAACCCCCGACCTCGCGCATGTGAGGCGCGCGCTCTAACCAGCTGAGCTAATCGCCCGGTGGGAGGGGGATTGTAAATGCCCCCATGGCGTTAGGCAAGTTGAACCCAACAAAAAATCCCCGAGCGTCAGCCACTCGGGGATTTTCTGCGTCCGGTCGGGCTTACCGGAACGTCACGCTGGCGATGTTGGAGCAGCGGGTGCTTATCGTCTCGCACACCTTGAAGCTATAGGTACCGGAACTGGCCGACAGCTTAGTGGTGGTCGCCTTCCCGTCGTTGGTCGTGCGCCGAAGGAGAACACCGTTGCGGATCAGCCGCACCGAGGAGCCCTGGGCCCCCGACCAGGTGAGCTTCATGTACAGGTTATTCTGGCCCTCCCACCCCGTTACGCTGAGCTGGATGCCGCTGATGCCGGGCAGCTGCGGCGGATCATCAGGCGGTGGGGGTGGCGGCGGCTCCTCTTCACCGGGGTCCTGCACCGCTCGGCGCCGGCAGGTCACAGTCGGCCGAGCCTCGGCCTTGTCTGCCAGAGCCTGCAAGGCGGCACCCATGCCCGGCTGGCTCAGAAAGGTCGCGTTGTACTGCCAGCTGATGAAGGCACAGGGGTACGAATTGGCCAGCAGCGCAGACCCATACTGCTGCACTTCGGCGGCATTCATCCACGACAGATTCGGGTTTCCGCCGTCCAGGAAATTGAGTCCGGCCACCAGCGCCAACCCCTTTTGCTGGGCCACGGCGATGTTCTTACGGAAGTACTCACCGACGTCTCCCCGGCGCGAGGTGTACTGAGCCCACGCTGCATCGAGGTACCGGTAGGTCCCGCTCCAGGTGGCCATGTAGCCCGGCTCAGCCCGGACGATGGTGGGCATGTTGGGCCAGAATGTCTTGCTGTAGCGCGCCATCTCTTCGACGGTGGAGGGCGAGACCGGCACGCCGTTCCAGTTGTAGGTGTCCTGCGGCTCATCGATAATGTAGTGCCCGATGATAGTGCCATCCGCCACGTAGTCGGAGAAGTCGACTGCCTTGAACCGGTCCACCCGGGCCTTCCACTTGCTCAGGCTGAAGTGGCCTTCGCCGTCCTTATAGTGTGACTCAGTTCCCGCGAACATCAGGATGACCTTCCCTCCCCGGGCCTTGATCTGACTGAGCTCAGACCGGAGGAATTCGGGCCAGATATTGACCATCGCCCCGTTGAACCGATCCCCGAACTCGCTGGTCGGCAGGGCATAGGTGCCGAACGGAATGCCCCCCCGGAAGGCAACGGAGAACGAAGTCGCACCCGGAACGGGGGCGATGCCGCTAGTGTCGTCCGAGTTGGGGCCAAATTGATCGGTGTTACAGGCGGCAAAGGCCAGGGCGAGAGCGGGCACCAGCAGTGCTCTGAAACGGGCGCCGCGCCGAGCCAGCTTGAACAAGTAAGTCATGCTTGGGCATCCTGTGCAGCTGAGGTGGACGATGGCATCGCGGCAGTCCGAGGGGTCGACGCCGGCAGGGCCCGGCACGGCGGCTCCTCGCAGTTGGTGCTGACGCGAAGGGAATAGACCGGGGCCCGAACGAGGCTCCCCCGCCACGTCGGTCAAGTATCGGCCAGGTGGCGGGGGGCTTTAGGGGGTTTGTGCTACAGCGGTAGGAAGGTCTAGCCGGGGGTGGTTAGGGTCGGTGCTCCAGTCCGTCAGGGCGCAGGCGCGGTGACGTCAACCAGGTGCTGCTCTTGGCCCTCCCCTCCCCGATTGTCTCTTACTCTCAACCTCACGTTGTGCTGCCCCGCTTCGCTGAACGTGTAGGCGGGATTCGCTTCCGTAGACTGCCCTCCGTGGTCGTCGAAATCCCATTCGTAGGAAAGGAGGTCGCCATCGGGATCGGTGCTCCCGGCCGAACTGAAATTGCAAACCAGACCGTCACAGGTCTGCGTGAAGGCGGCCGTCGGGGACTGGTTTGGTGCCGTGACAGTGACCTGATGAGTCTCACTATCGCTCGCTCCATCATCGTCACTGACCGTGAGGGTCACGTTGTACGTTCCCGCGCTCGGATAGGTGTGCGACGGGTTCACCGCATCAGAGCCACCAGACCCGTCACCAAAGTTCCAGCTCCTAGTGATCCCGCCCTCGGGATCGCTGCTGGCCTCGGAATTGAATGAGCAGTCGAGGTTGGTGCAATTCTCGCTGAAGGCCGCCGTGGGCGGCTGATTCGGTGGTGGGGGAGCTTTGGGGTTGGCGTCGTGGGACCTGCTGTCCACTGCCCCGTCATCGTCGGTCACCGTGAGCGTCACCTGATACTTGCCTTCGGCAGCATAGGTATGGGACGGGGTGCTGCTCGGCGGACTCCCGTCGCCATAGTCCCAGACCCGGCTCACGATCGTGCCGTCGTCGTCTTTACTCTTATCACTAAAGCTGCAGGTCAGATCGGTGCATTGAACCTCGAAGTCCGCCTGAGGCGCCTTGTTCGCTGGCGGGGGCGGCGGAGCTTCAACCTTCACCGTGGCAGTGGCGGTATTGCTGGCACCGCGATCATCCGTCGCGGTCAGGGTAACGGTATAGCTGCCCGCCGAGGGAAACGTGTGGGTTGGGTTCTGCTCGGTGACCGGTGCAGTCCCGTCGCCAAAATTCCAGCTCCAGCCGGTGACCTGCCCATCCCGATCATCGCTCCGGTCGGTGAACTGGCAGGTGAGCGCCTCACACTGCGATCGGTACTCGGCATCGGGCGGGCGGTTCTCCGGCGCTGGGGAATCCACCCGGTGACCGGCAGTGCCGGAGCTCGCCAGGAATCCGGGGGCACCGGAATAGCTCGCCCGCAGGGTCCGGTCACCGGTCCGGTTCAATGCCATCTGGCAGCTTCCGGTCCCGCCCTGGAGCAGTCCGCTGCAGGTCGCCGCCCCATCACTCACGGTCACGGTCACGCTGCCGACCGGCACCGGACCTGCCGAGCTGACCTGGAAGGCCACGGTGATAGTCCCGCCGGCAATCGACGGGTCGGGTGAGTCGCTGGTGATCGTGGTGCTGGTTGCAATCGGCCGAACCTCAATGACCGACGAACTTACCCCCGCGTAACCGCTGGCCGTGAACACCAGCGTCCGGGCACCCTCGGCACCTGCAATAGCGAGGTCGGCAAAGGCTGCCGATCCGTCCGATCCAGTCGTCAGCTGCCGGGTGCCCAACAACTCGCCACTGCCGCCGGAGAGCTGCGCAGTGACCACAATACCGGCCCGGCCGTCCTGTACCCGCACCACCGGCTGGCGCTCGAGCCGGACCCCATTCTGGGTCGACGCCGACGGCTGGGTCACCATGGTAAGGCGGGCCGGGACTACTGCCGTGCCCGTGGCGGTGAAATTGACCACGCCCACGCCGGAGACCACGGCGTCAACCCGGTTGGGTCCGGGCGAAGGACCTAAGGTCCAGCGGGTGGATGTCCGGCCTGCCTCGTCGGTCCTGGTGTTTTCGGGCGAGACTCTCCCGCCCCCGGTACCGACCACCCAGGTGACGGCTGCGTTGGGCACGCCGTTGCCGCTGGCGTCCACCAGACGGACTACGAGATCGCCCGGCAGCTCGGTTCCGGCTTGGGCGGTCTGCTCGTTACCCGATACGATGGAGAGGCCAGCCGCGCTGCCGGCAGTGGCAGTGCTGGTAAACGTCACCGGAGAGCCGGCCAGGCCCTGCTCGGAGGTCGCGACTGTGGTTTGGATACCAGCAGTCGGACCCAGA
>DASRIN010000581.1:0-9897 GCA_035649975.1 Gemmatimonadales bacterium | reverse complement strand
GCATGGGAGGGGCCCAGCCGCTGGCTGCGACCATGAACGGTGCCGCATTCCTGGGTGTCGATGTGGACGAGCAGCGGATTCGCCGGCGGGTGGAGACCCGCTACTGCGATCGCCTCGAGACCGATCTCGATAGCGCGCTTGGTCTGGTGCTCCGAGCCCGCGATCAGCGGCAGGCGCTTTCCGTGGGGCTGGTGGGCAACATTGCGGAGGTGATGCCGGAGCTGCTTCGCCGCGGGGTGGTTCCCGACGTAGTTACTGATCAAACGTCGGCCCACGACCTGCGCGTGGGCTATATCCCTGCCGGCCTGAGCCTGGAAGATGCTGCCACCCTGCGGGAGTCTGACCCTCCGGCGTATGAGGCCAGGGTGCTCGATTCCATGTCGGTTCATGTGGAAGCAATGCTCGAGCTTCTCCGCCGGGGCTCGGTGGTATTCGATTACGGCAACAATATCCGGGGCCAGGTGGCTGACCGCCGGGGCCTGACTGCGGCGTTTCAGATTCCCGGATTCGTCCCTGCCTTTATCCGGCCGCTGTTCTGCAAAGGCGCGGGACCTTTCCGGTGGGTAGCTCTTTCGGGGAATCCGGCCGATATCGCAGCGACGGATGAGGCGGTGCTGGACACCTTTCCCCGCAACGCGGCGTTGGCCCGATGGATTCGTCAGGCGCAGCAGCGAGTGGCCTTCCAGGGTTTGCCGGCCCGGATTTGCTGGCTGGAGTATGGCGAGCGGGCCGAGATGGGAGCCCGCTTCAACTGGCTGGTCCGAAAGGGCAAAGTTGAAGCCCCGATCGTCATCGGCCGGGATCATCTGGATACCGGGTCCGTGGCTTCCCCGAACCGGGAGACGGAGGGGATGCAGGACGGCTCCGACGCGATCGCCGACTGGCCTCTCCTCAACGCACTGCTCAACACCGCGTGCGGCGCCAGCTGGGTGTCCATCCACCACGGCGGCGGGGTGGGCATCGGCTACTCCATCCATGCCGGAATGGTCGCAGTGGCCGACGGCACCAACACCGCCGATCAGCGACTCGAGCGAGTGCTCACCGCCGACCCCGGCACCGGTGTCATGCGGCACGCCGACGCTGGTTACGAGTTGGCAATCCAGACCGCAAAGGCGCGGGGAATCGACCTGCCCATGCTGCACAACCGTGAGCAGTAAGCGGCTGGCCTCTCACTGCTCACATTCGTCATGAAAGTCCTCGCCAATATCGGCCAGCTGGCCACCTGCCGAGCCGATGGTGGCCAAGGCGACATCCACGTAGTTGCCGACGCGGCCATGGCCTGGAACGATCAAGGCACGCTCCAGTGGGTCGGCCGCGAGCGAGATCTGCCGATGGAGTACCGATCGGCGGAACGGCTGGACGCCCAGGGGCGCCTGGTCATCCCCGGGCTGGTGGATTGCCACACCCATCTGGCGTTCGCTGGCTGGCGGGCCGGCGAGTTCGAGCAGCGACTGGAAGGTCGAAGCTACCTGGAGATCGCCCGTGCGGGCGGCGGCATCATGGCCACGGTGGAAGCCACTCGGCGCGCCACCGAAGACCAGCTGTTCCGTCGGGCGAAAGACTTCCTGGGCGAGATGCTCGCGCTTGGCATCACCATGGCCGAGTGCAAGACTGGCTACGGACTGGACGAAGCCTCCGAGCTCAAGCTTCTGCGCGTGTACCGGCGACTGGCCGACGCTCAGCCTGTTCGGCTGGTTCCCACCTTTCTGGGCGCTCATGTGGTGCCGCCGGAATTCCGGGAGAACCGCGCCGGCTATGTTGCCCTGCTGACAGATCGGCTCATCCCCCGCATTGGGAAGGAGCAGCTTGCCGCCTGTTGTGACGTCTTCGTAGAGGAGACAGCCTTCAATCTCGACGAAGCGCGCCGGATCCTTCAGGCAGGCAGGCAAGCCGGCCTGGCTCCCAAGCTGCATGCGGACCAGCTGAGCAGTGGCGGCGGAGCGGAGCTGGCCGCCCAAGTTGGCGCCCTGTCGGCCGACCATCTGGAATGCATTTCCGACCATGGAATTCAAGCGCTGGCCTCGGCTCGAGTCGTGGCTGTTGGGCTTCCCTTCGCCGCCCTGTACCTACGGCAGCGTCCGTTGCCGGCTCGTCGGCTGATCGAAGCCGGAGTTCCTGTCGCCATAGCCACGGACTTCAATCCTGGATCGGCCCCCAGCTATCATCTCCCCGCCGCACTCACTCTGGCCTGCCTTTACCTCGGGATGACTCCGGCGGAGGCTCTCAAGGGGGCGACCATCTATGCTGCGCGCGCGGTGGGCCGGGAGGGGTCAGTCGGGTCGCTGGAGCCCGGCAAGGCGGCCGACTTCGCCGTGATCGATGCCGCGGATGTGGTCCACTGGCTCTACCACCTGCGGCCCAACGCCTGTGTCATGACAGCAATCGGCGGCAGTCTCCGCTGGGTCGCCGGCCACGCTAGGCATCAACCCTCCTGAAGTCGCGCTGTGAGACGTTGCTGCCGAGTCAGACGGCATGCCTCGCGGCCATCAGCGTGTGGCAAGTTGTTACGGGAGCTGGCCGACCGAGCGTGAGACCCGGGCTCCTTGCGCAGGATGACTCGGTTGTGCACTGTAGTGACAACTTTTCCACCTACAGCAGGTTCAGAACAGTCGGAGGCGCCATGGCATTGCGCGTGTGCGGCACGGCCTTGTTGTTCTCGCTCCTCAGCGCTCAGTTCGCGGCGGGTCAGGTTCGCCAGATCAGTGGGCGAGTCACCAACACTCAAACCCAAGAGGGAGTCCCCGAGGCAACGGTCGCGGTCATGGGGACCGAGATCGTGGCTCAGACCAACAACCAGGGGATCTATCAGCTCAATGCGCCCGACGGCGACGCCAGCCTCGTGGTCCGGGCCATCGGCTTCAAGCGGCAACAACTCGCTGTCCCGGCATCGCAACCGACGGCCGACATTGCCCTGGAACCCGACCCGTTCAACCTGCAGGAGATCGTCATCACCGGGCAGGCCACTGGCGTCGAGCGTCAGAACCTGCCGAACGCTGTCTCAACAGTCTCTTCCAGTGAGTTGAACCGGGCGCCGGCTCCCACCCTCGAGAGTGCTCTGCAGGGCAAGATTCCGGGGGCCTACATCCAGGCGAACTCGGGTGCCCCGGGCGGCGGCTATCAACTCAACCTGCGCGGCGTCTCGACCATCAACGCCAGCGTGGACCCATTGTATGTGGTGGATGGAATCGTGGTCAGCAACGCCGCGATTCCGAATGGACAGAATGCGGTCAGCTGCGCCCAGTGCGGTGGCAATCCCCGAAACCAGGACAATCCGGTCAACCGCATTGCCGACCTGAATCCGGACGACATCGAGCGGATCGAGGTGCTCAAGGGCGGCTCGGCCGCGGCCATCTACGGCTCCAAGGCCACCAATGGAGTCGTGGTCATCACGACCAAGCGCGGTCAGGTCGGCAAGCCGCAGTTCACCTTCTCTCAGAAATTTGGAGTCCAATCCCGGGCTAATGAGCTGGGGTCCCGCACCTTCAACACGCTGGACGAGGCGTTGGATGTGTTCAGCGACACCGCCGCGGTCACTGCCGCGTTCCAGCCGGGACGCTCGTTCAACTTCGAGGACGAGCTGTACGGCCGGCAGGCCCTGTCCTATGAGACCAATGCCAGTCTGAGCGGCGGGACCGAGAACACCAAATACTATGTCTCCGGCCTGGTCATGAACGACGAAGGCATTGCGATCAACACCGGCTACAGGAAACAGTCGCTCCGCTCCAATCTGGACCAGGTGCTGGGTAGCAATTTCCAGCTTCAGGTAAATCTGGATGGCACCCACAGCCTGTCCGAGCGGGGACTCTCCAACAACGACAACTCGAGCACCAGTCCCTTCGTCGCGTTCTCGGTAACGCCGAGCTTCCAAAACCTCATGCCCGGCGGGGGGATCCACGAAGACGTGACGGCGGCAGACTTCCCGGTCAATGCCTTTGCCGCCAGCAATCCGCTGCAGACATTCTCCCTGCTCACCAACGAGGAAGATGTCTGGCGGATCTTCGGTACCAGCACCCTGCGCTGGACACCGGTTCAGTCGGCCCGCAGCACGCTCCAGTTTATCGGCATCGGAGGCGTGGACTACTTCCAGCAGGACAACGACCTGGTGTCCCCCCCCGAGCTGCAGTACGAGAATGCAGACGGCCAGCCCGGGACGGTGGTGACCAGCAGGTCATCTAACCGGAACCTGAACGCCGCCCTCAACCTGAGTCACACCTACAACTCGTCCGGCTCGGAGGAGGGCACCCAGTGGACCACGTCGGCGGGAATCCAGTACGAGGACCGAAAGCTGAATGTCACCCAGGTCACGGGACGCACTCTGCTGTCGGGTCAGGAAAACGTCCAGCAGACCACCAGCCAGTCGGTTGCATCCCGAATCGAGCCGGTGCGGGACCTTGGCATCTTCGCGCAGGAAGAAGTGTTGCTGGCTGACCGGCGTCTGCTGCTCACTGGCGGCGTTCGGGCCGACCGGAGCAGCGCCAACGGAGACACCGAGAAGTTCTTCCTCTATCCCAAGGTTGCCGCCTCGTACCGGTTCGTGCAGCCGTTCGGGGGTGTGGAGGAGTTCAAGCTCCGGGGTGCCTACGGCCAGACCGGCAACCGGGCGCTGTTTGGGGCCAAGTTCATTACCGACACGACAGGAACCATCGGCGGGCAGTTCGGCACCTACATCGGAAACCGGGCCGGCGATCCGACGATCAAGCCCGAGCGGCAGGAAGAGTTCGAGGGCGGGTTCGATGCTACGTTCGCTAAGGGCCGAGCCGAGCTGACGCTGACCCTCTACCAGCGCAACATCCGGGATCTGATCCTGGAGCAAACCGTGGCGCCGTCGGTCGGCCAGGAGCTCCGGGTCTTCGGCAACGGCGGCAGGATGCGGAACCGAGGGGTCGAGGCGTCGCTTACACTGCAGCCGGTACAGAGCCGGGACATCAACTGGATCTTTCGCACCACATTCTTTGCCAATAAGGCCAAGATCACCGAGCTGAACGTCCCGCCCTTCCAGACCGGTGGCTTTGCATTGTCTCTGGGAACGTTCCAGATCGAGAAGGACAGCTCGCCGACGCAGATCTTCGGCCTGGTGGGGACTGATGCCGAGGGGAACGCGATCGCGGGGAAGGTGGGAGACGCCAACCCGGACTTTCAGATGTCGTTCTCCAACGACATCGACTTCCACCGATTCACCCTGGGGTTCCTGTTCGACTGGAAGTACGGCGGTGACATCATCAATCTGACGGAGTTCCTGTACGATGGGTCCTTTAACAGCAAGGACTATCTCGAGCCTGGTGGTGGTGCGGACAGGGCTAATCGCTTAGGCGCAGGGTTCACCGATGCCTATGTTCAGAATGGATCGTACCTGAAGCTTCGAGAAGTGAACCTCTCGTATAACCTGCCCGAGTCGATAACAGCTGGTCTGTTTGGCGAGGCGATTCGCTATGCCCGGCTGTCACTGACCGGTCGAAACCTGCTCCGCGTCACACCCTACCGCGGGCTCGACCCGGAGGTCAGCAACTTCGCCAACCAAGCGATCGTGCGGAATATCGATGTGGCTCCCTTCCCGCCGAGTCGCAGCTTCTTCTTCTCGATCGACTTGGGGTTCTGACCATGACTCGAACCACACTCAGCAGACTGCTGCCGGTTCTCGCCCTGGTCGGAACCGGCGGGTGCGACTATGACATTGCCAATCCCAACAGCCCCGCGGTCATCGGAGAGAATCCCTCGGCCGCTCAGGTCGGTGCCGCGGCCAACGGGATCCTGATCGCCACCCGCCAGGATCTTGCGGACTGGGCACTGGATGCGGCCATCTGGGGCCGGGAGGCATTCCGCATCGACCCTGCCGATACGCGTTTCGTTCAGGAGATGATGCAGGGTCCCCTCGACCCCGGGAGCCGCGCCTTCGGGGGTGACCACTGGCTGGAGCCGTACTCGGCCATCCGCAGTGCCAACGATCTCCTGGCGGTAATCAGCACCGCCAGCTCATTGACGCCCGAGCAGCAGAGCGCCACCAGCGGCTTCGCACATACGCTGCAGGCGTACAACTTTACCATCGTCCTGAGCTCCCATACCCAGGATCAAATTCCTGTAGATGTCGGCCGGGACGCCAGCGCGCCGCCGGCTCCTTTCGTGACCAACGCGGAGGCCTGGAATCACGTCATTGCCCTCCTGGACCAGGGGGCCACCGAACTGGTGGGAGATGCGTTTCCGTTCACCCTGCCAGCGGG
This sequence comes from Gemmatimonadales bacterium, assembly GCA_035649975.1. Classification (GTDB taxonomy): domain Bacteria; phylum Gemmatimonadota; class Gemmatimonadetes; order Gemmatimonadales; family GWC2-71-9; genus CAVVWJ01. The sequence goes on along the minus strand of DASRIN010000581.1, from coordinate 3,682 downwards.
GTTCGCCGGATTCAACACTCCAGCCACATTTCTGCAGTTCAACCGGGCCCTGCGTGCCCGGGTGGCGGTGTACCGGGGGGATTACGCTGGAGCCCTCACCTTTCTGAGCCAGTCGTTTCTGGATCCGGCGGCGCCACTGGATCGGGGTGTCTACATGGACTTCGGGACCGGGGCAGGGGACGTGGCCAACCCACTGGCGGTAAGCTCACAGACCAGCGAAAACTTCGGCCATCCCACGCTGGAGACCCAGGCACAGCTGCAACCCGGAGGGGCGCTGGACCAGCGCTTCCTGAACAAGCTGGTGAAACGGCCCTCCCGGTCAGGCGGAACCACGGACACCGAGCCGGTGCAGACCTTCAGCTCGGATCTCGGCTGGATCCGCTACCCCAGCCCAAGTTCGCCCATTCCGATCATCAAGAACGAGGAGCTGATCCTGCTGCGGGCCGAAGCCAATATCAACTTGAACCAGGTGGCCCCTGCCGTCACCGATCTGAACGTGGTGCGGCAGACCTCGGGCCTGCTGGCTCCGTATGCCGGGGCGGTGGATCAGCCATCACTCATCAACGAGCTGCTGTACAACAAGCGGTATTCGCTGATGTACGAAGGGGGCCACAGCTGGATCGACTTCCGGCGCTACGGATTGACGGCCAACCTTCAGGCGATCGACCGGCCGGGGCCGCCGCCAGATGTGATTTTCCCGACGCTGCCGATTCCGGCAGCAGAGACGCAGCCCAGGACCTAATTCAGCCTTTGGGCAAGGAGGATTCACCGATGATTCGGTCGTGGTCTTTCGTGGTGCTGCTACTGCTCCCCCCAATGCTCGCCTCCTGTGGCGGAGATGGGGGGAAATACGCCGGCACGTGGAAGCGGGACCTGTACGGTGAGGGCGAGGTCCAGATGAATCTGGCTTCGAACGGTGGGGTCGAGCTGATGCTCCCCTCGCCGCGGTGGCCCGACTCCGTGGACATGAAGGGACGGGGTCGCTTCAAGGGCGACACACTGGTGTTCAAGGCGGATACCGCGGCGAGCGCCTGCCAGACCAGTGATGCCCGGTACGTGGTCAGCCGGGATCAGGACCAGCTCCGCATTGCCGGGCTAGGCGCCGATACCTGCGGAGGCCGCCGCGCCGCCTTGGTGGGAGTCTGGAGCAAGAGCGGGTAAGGCCGGCCATTGCTGGGTGACGCAGTGGAAGGCGCCCAGCCCCCAGACCAGGTCGGTGCAATCGATCCCGATGACCTCCCGCTCGGGGAAAAGCTGCTGCAGGGTAGCTTGGGCCTGCTCATCCCGCCCGGGATCATAGGTTGGTAGCAGGACGATGCCGTTGGCGATGTAGAAATTGGCGTAGCTTGCAGGCAGGCGCTGTCCCTCGTGCCATACGGGCGCCGGCATGGGGAGCGTGACGATCCGCAGCGGCTGTCCATCTTGATCGGTCATGTGCTCGAGCCGCTCCAGATTGGCCTGGAGCGGCTCGTAGTTTTCATCGGCAGGATTCTCCTCCACCACGGTGACGACGGTAGTCGGATCGATGAAGCGGGTGAGGTCGTCCACGTGCCCGTCGGTGTCGTCACCCACGATGCCATCTCCGAGCCAGAGGATGTGTGACACACCCAAATAGGAGCGGAGGTAGCGCTCGATCTCGGTGCGATCGAGGTCCGGATTGCGGTTGGGATTGAGCAGGCACGCTTCGGTGGTGAGGAGGCTTCCCCGGCCATTGACGTCGAGGGAGCCGCCTTCCATGACGATGCCGGGATGGAACACCGGAATGCCCAGTTCCTTTGCGACCCGGGTCGGGACGACGTCGTCGAGATCGTAGGGCGGGTACTTGCCCCCCCAGGCGTTGAAGCCCCAGTCGATGATAGCCTGGTCCGACCGTCCCCGTTGCTGCCGCTGCACGAAGATGGGGCCGTGGTCTCGGCACCAGGCATCGTTGGTCGGATTGTAATGGAAGAACACGTTGCCGCTGCCGGCGCCGGCGTCCGCCAGGAGCCGGCGGACTTCCTGCTCCATCGCCCGCCCGGCCACGTTGATGTGCACCTCTTCATGATCCGCGAGGTGGCGCACCATTAAAGCGAAGATGCGGGGAACTGGATCGAACTTGCCCGGCCAGGAGGCCTCCTTATGGGGCCAGCTGAGCCAGGTTCCGCGGTGGGGTTCCCACTCGGCTGGCATGCGGTATCCCAGCTCCGTGGGGGTAGTCATAGGATGGCAACAGTGAGGAGTGAAGAGTGAAGTTCACTTTTCACTGTTCACTGATCAATCGTCGAGATAGCGCTTGGTGAGATCGCCGTAGGCGTCGATGCGGCGGTCGCGCAGGAAGGGCCAGTGGGTCCGGCTCGCGTCGACCTTGGACAGGTCGCAGGCGGCAATCAAGACCTCCTCGTCGGTTCCGCCCTTGACCACCAAGCGGCCACCAGGATCAGAGACGAAGCTGCCACCCCAGAATTCCAGCCCGCCGGCGGGATCGCCCTCGTGGCCCACCCGGTTCACCGCACAGACATAGACACCATTGGCAATGGCATGACTGCGCTGAATGGTTTCCCAGGCGGCCTGCTGCTGGGCCCCGTGCTCCTGCTTCTCGCCCGGCAGCCAGCCGATTGCCGTTGGATAAAACAGAATCTGCGCTCCGGTCATGGCCGTCAGCCGGGCGGCCTCGGGGTACCACTGGTCCCAGCAGACCAGCACCCCGATCCGGCCGAACTTGGTATCCCAGGCCCGGAACCCCAGATCCCCCGGAGTGAAGTAGAACTTCTCGTAGTACTGCGGATCATCCGGGATGTGCATCTTCCGGTACTTACCGAGGTACCGGCCATCGGCATCGAGGACAGCGGCGGTGTTGTGATAGAGTCCCTCCGCCCGTCGCTCGAAGAGCGAGGCCACGATCACTACGCCAAGCTCACCAGCCAGGCGGCCCAGCTGTTCGGTGGAGGGACCCGGCACCGGCTCAGCCAGGGCAAAGCAGCCGTGATCCTCGGTCTGGCAGAAATACTGGCTGCGAAAGAGCTCCTGTAAGCAGACGATCTGCGCCCCGCGGGCGGCAGCGGTCCGAATGCCGTCCATGGCCTTGCGCATGTTCTGCTCCGGGTCCGTGGTGCACCGCATCTGCACCAGTCCCAGGGTCACCGTTGTCAAGCTCGCCGCAGTCATGTCGGGATAATAATCCGGCCGCCGCCGAAGTACACCAGATGGAGTGACCTGCGTCACCTAACGCGAACCCAGGAGGAGCAATTTTGAAAGCCTTACGCCGCTGGTAGCGGCCCAACAATCGAAAGGGTGCGTTTATGACACTGGGGCTCCATGGGTCGACGGCGGGCGTTCTCCTTCTTCTCGCGGTCCTCGGGTGTGGTGGCGATCAGCGCTCCGGCGCCGCACCCGCGACGGATACTACCCAGGCAGCCTCCAGTGACACCTCAGCGACAATGCCGGCTGATACAACCGCTCCGGCTCGGGACACCACGGCAAGCGCCGGTCGCACGGACACGGCAGCTCCCCGAGATACTGCCCGGACCAGTGTCGCTACCAAGCCGGCGCCCAAGAAGCCGCAGCCGCCCCGTCCTGCCCCAGCGCCGCGAGTCGATACTGCCAGGACGCCGACACCGACGCCCACGCCTCAAGCGGATACCAGCACGGCTACATCCCCAACGTCGGACACCGGTACCGCAGCGACGCAAACGGCGCAGGCTGA
>DASRIN010000580.1:0-2070 GCA_035649975.1 Gemmatimonadales bacterium | reverse complement strand
TGGATTCCATTGCGCAGGGATGGACCCGGCCGATGATGTTGTGGATGGTGGACGCAGGCGGTCAGACGGTCAGGCGGTCAGACGGTCAGGCGGGGCATACTGCAGGTTTCCTTGACTCAGAGCAGATCGACCGACCGACCGACAGTCCGCCCGACCGCCTGCCCGACTGGTTCGACGATCTTCCACCCGCTGTTCCCGTGCTCAAGGAGTATTCGCTCGCGCGGCGCCGGCGGGAAGAATACGAAATCTTGGGATTCATCACCGACGCTCACCCCATGCAGCTTCACGCCGAGCAGCTCCGCCGCCTGCGGACCTGTCGCAGCACCGAGTTATCCCGGCACGTGGGCCAGCAGGTACTGGTGGCCGGAATGCTCACGGCAGCCAAGCCGGTGTACGCCAAGACTGACGAGCCGATGGAGTTTGCTACCTTCGATGATGGGTATGGTTTGATCGAGACGGTGCTGTTTCCCGACATCTATAGGGAGCGGGGTCACGTTCTCTTCGATCAGGGCCCGTTTATCCTGCGAGGCAAAGTGGAGGAAGAATTCGGGGCCGTTACCCTGACAGTCTCCCAGATGGATCGCCTCGAACGAATCCGGCGTTCCCCGGCCTCAGCCGTCTCCGCGCGCGCCGAATACGAGTGAGCCCTCCTGAGCAAAGCGAACTTTCCTGATCCCAAAAGGAGTTCGGAACGTGGCCCGGCCTCGGACGTCAAATTTATGAGTCCCCGAGCCGAGTGCCCGAAGCCGCTCGCCGGTGGCATGCCGCTCCAGGGCGAGCGGCACCGCCAGGGTGGACACCGTATCAGTCGCTACCTCGATAGTGCTGTCGCGCTGGAGCTGGCCAATCGGGATTCCGTCCAGGCGCAGCGACAGCTCGACCCGCTCAGTCGAGATCGGGTAGTCGTTAACATTATTCAGGTCCAGCGCCACCACCACCGGCGAAGGGGAGGGCGTAGCTCCGCCAACCGCTAGAGTTATCCGGGAGACCGTGACCACCGGGTCGTCGTAGACCCACAGACCCAGCGGGGTACAGCCTGCCGCAATGAGCGCCCAGACCAGGTGCCGCCCTGCTCCCGCTGTCATCGGTCTCCACCGCACCAAAACGAGGAAACCGCATGCCCTGCTGTCATAGATTCGCCGGCACTTCGCTCAGCCTGCCTCTGTTGCTCACTGCCTGTGGCTCGGGCTCGGGACCGAGCATCCCCCGGGGCGAGGGAGCTCGCCTGCAGACTGTGGTGACCGGACTGAGCTCTCCGCTCTATGTCACGACCCCGCCCGGCGATATCAGCCGGCTTTTCATCGTGGAGCAGACCGGGGCCATCCGGATCGTAAAGGATGGCAGCCTGTTGCCTGCTCCATTTCTCGATCTCAGCGGGCGGATCGTTGCAGGTGGAGAACAGGGCTTGCTGGGGCTCGCCTTCGATCCGGAGTACGCGACTACCGGCATGTTTGTGGTCCACTATACCGATCCTGCGGGGGACACCCATCTCTCCACGTTCCAGGTAACGGCCGATCCTGACGTCGCGGATCCGGCCAGCGAACAGATCATCCTGGCTGCCGATCAACCTTATCCCAATCACAATGGTGGGCAAGTCGTCTTCGGCCCCGATGGTTTCCTCTATTTGGGTCTGGGCGACGGCGGCGCAGCCAACGATCCGGAAGGCCGGGGGCAGGATCTCACCGAGCTCCTGGGCTCCATCCTGAGATTGGATGTGCAGGGTGGACCGTCCTACGCCGTTCCACCGGACAATCCTTTCGTCGGTCAGGCCGGCGTGAAACCGGAGATTTGGGGCTACGGGCTTCGCAACCCCTGGCGATTCAGTTTCGACCGGGCTACCGGAGACCTGTACATCGCTGATGTGGGCCAGAATCAGTTCGAGGAGGTGGATGTGGCCTCAGCGGCGGGCGGGGCCGGCCGGGGCACGAACTACGGCTGGAGTGTGATGGAGGGATCCCATTGCCTGACCGGGGACCAGTGCGATCAGACCGGCCTGACGTTACCGGCATTCGAGTATGACCACGGCCAGGGCTGCTCCATCACCGGCGGCTACGTCTACCGGGGGGCCGC
>DASRIN010000579.1:0-4332 GCA_035649975.1 Gemmatimonadales bacterium | reverse complement strand
ATCTGACGGCAGGCGATCTCGTGTTGCGGGTGCGAGGGTAGGCCAGGGTAGTAGACCTTGCTCACTCCCGGCTGCCGGGTGAGCCACTCGGCTATTCTCCGCCCGCTCGCGTCGTGCTGGCGCATCCGTAGCGGCAGGGTCTTGATGCCCCGGAGAGCCAGCCAGCAGTCCATCGGGCCGGGCACGGCACCGGCGGCGTTCTGAATGAAGGCGAGCCGCTCGGCCACATCATCACGCGACGTGATCAGGAGTCCACCGACCATGTCGCTGTGGCCGTTCAGGTACTTGGTAGTGGAATGAAGGACAATATCGGCTCCATGCTCCAGCGGACGCTGGAAATAGGGCGTCGCGAAAGTGTTGTCCACGACATACAGGTACCCGTGAGCTTGAGCCAGGTCCCCGACCGCGGCAAGGTCGGTGAGGTTCATCATCGGGTTTGTTGGTGTCTCGCAGTAAATCATCCGCGTGGTTGGGGTGAGCGCCCGCTCGATGTTGCTCACCTCACGCATGTCCACAAAGGTCACCTGCAGCCCGAGGTTACCGTAGATGCGCTCCATCAGCCGGTGGCTGCCACCGTAGACGTTCTCGCCGCAAACCAGATGGTCGCCAGTCTTGAAGAGCTTGAGAACGGCATCGAGCGCCGCCAGGCCGGAGCCGAACGCAAATCCGTGGGTGCCCCCCTCCAGGCTGGCTACGTTCCGCTCCAGCACCTCACGGGTGGGGTTCTGAGTACGGGCGTATTCGTATCCCCGATGCTTCCCGAGCCCTTCCTGCACGTAGGTGGAAGTCTGATAGATCGGGGTCATCACGGCGCCCGACAGCGGCTCCGCCACCTGGCCCGCGTGGACGGCACGGGTGGCGAAGCCGAATTGATGGGCCTGGGGAAGAATTCGGGTCATGATGGAGAATAACGTGACGGGCAAACGGTAAACAGTGAACCGGGAGGGGCTGCCCCGGCGGTACCCAATATCGAACAGCCCTGTTTAGTTTCGCACTGTGACGGCCACCCTTACTGACGGCACCACGGCCCGATGCCTCATAGTCGACGACGACGCACAGGTCCGGCAGGTGCTCACCCGAGTCATCGCGACGCACGGACTGTCTCCCATGGAGGCCTCCTCCGGAGCCGACGCGCTCTCGGTGCTCAAGCGCGAGGGAGAGGTCCCGATATGCATCTCGGACATCTACATGCCCGAGATGGACGGAGTCACCTTTCTTCGGGAGGTGCTGCAGCGCTATCCGGACATGGCGGTGATCATGCTGACCGGAATGGCGGAGGTGAGCACCGCGGTCGAGTGCCTCAAACTTGGCGCCCTGGACTACATCTCCAAACCGGTCTTGGTGGAGGAGGTCCGTGCCCGACTGCACAAGGCGCTGGAGAAGCGCCGTCTGGTGCTGGAGAACCGGTTCTATCAGCAGAGCCTCGAGCTTCGGGTCCGAGACCTCGACCGGAAGAACCGGGCCTCGCTCATCAATGGAGTGCAGATGCTGGTGCACGCACTCGAAGCCAAGGATGCCTACACCAGCGGACACTCTAGCCGGGTCAGTCGCTATGCGATGAAGACCGCCGCGCTGTTGGGCTTTACTGATGACTCCCTCGAGCAGGTGCGGCTGGGCGGCGAGCTGCACGACATCGGCAAGATTGGCACCCGGGAAGCCATTCTGAATAAGCCGGGGCCGTTGACGCCCGAGGAGTTTCAGCACATCAAGGAGCACTCAGCCCTGGGCGAAAAGATTCTAACGCCATTTCTCTCCCAGTCTCCGGTGGTTCTCCGGGTCGTTCGCTCCCATCACGAGCGGCTCGACGGCAGCGGGTTTCCCGATGGCCTGCGGGGCAGCCAGATTCCGCTCGAAGCCCGGATTGTTGCCGTGGTCGACGCCTTCGACGCGATGACGACCAACCGGGCCTACCGTCCTTCTCTTGCCGTTCCCGAAGCCATCGCGGAGCTCCGCCGCTGTGCCGGCATCCATTTCGATGCCGAGGCAGTGGAAGCATTCCTCCGCGCCCATGGAAACGGCGTCAAGCTTCCAATCAGCTGACCGCCACCGGGATGTCAGAAACCCTGATGATCAGCGTCTCGGGGATCCGGGGCCATGTAGGCACCGACCTGACGCCAGAGCTAGTGGCCCGCTATGCCGCCGCTCTGGGCGCCTGGGCCACGCGAGCGACCAACCGACGGGCTGACCGCCAGCCGGGCCGTCCGACCGTCATCCTGGGCCGTGACGCGCGGACCAGCGGCCCCATGTTCGCGCGCGCGGCTGCCGCGGGCCTCATGTCGGTTGGCGTGGATGTGATAGACCTGGGAGTGGTCCCCACCCCGACGGTTCAGCTGGCAGTGGAGCACCACCACGCCGCTGCCGGCCTGATCCTGACCGCCAGCCACAACCCGATCGAGTGGAACGCGCTCAAGTTCGTCGGACCCGATGGCATCTTCCTCGACTCAGAGGCTGGTGCCGCAGTCAGGACCCTGGCTGAAAAGGGGCCGCCCCGGGCCGGGTGGGCCGAGCTGGGGTCCATCCGAGAGGACGCCGACGCGGTGAAGCGGCACCTGGATGCTATTCTCGCCTTGCCGATGATCGACCAGGCTGCAATCCGGAAACGGCGGTTCACGGTGGCACTCGACTGCGTTCGTGGCGCCGGCGCTGGAGCTATCATTCCCCTCCTCGAACGGCTCTCCTGCCGGGTCCACGGCATCAATCTGGAGATGGATGGGCGCTTTCCCCGTCCTCCCGAGCCGGTGCCCGAAAATCTCGGCGAGTTAAGAGCGCTGGTTCAGGCCACCAGAGCCGATGTGGGCCTGGCGGTGGACCCGGATGTGGATCGGCTGGCGCTGGTGGACGAGTGCGGCAATGCTATCGGAGAGGATTACACGTTGGCCTTTGCCGTCCGAGCTGTGTTGGACGGACGCCTCACCGGGGGAACGCCGCCCACCGTGGTGGTGAACCTTTCGACCAGTCTGGTGGTTGAGGATGCGGCCCGGTCGCGCGGGGCCCGGTTCGTTCGGGCGCCGGTGGGAGAGGCGAACGTGGCTCGTACCATACGGGAGGAGGGCGCACTGATCGGGGGGGAGGGCAACGGCGGAGTGATGCTGCCCGCACTCCACATCGGTCGGGATGCCCCCCTGGGGGTGGCCTTGATCTTGCATCTCCTTGCCCAGACTGGGGTAACGCTTTCGCGACTCGTGGCCGAGTCGCCCCGGTACACCATCGTGAAGGCAAAGGCACCGCGGGGCTCCGATCTGCGAGTTCTCTATGGCAGGCTCCGCCAGCGGTTCTCCGATGCCACCGCCGATGAACGCGATGGACTCCGGCTCGCCTGGCAGGATCGATGGTTGCACGTCAGACCATCGGGAACCGAGCCGATCGTTCGATTAATCGCTGAAGCACCGACCCAAGCGGACGCCGAGGCCCTTGTCGCGGCAGGCCGTGAACTCCTGGACTGAGGTTCACCACGATGTGCGGCATTGTTGGATACATCGGACCGCGGCAGGCAGCCGGACTGCTCCTCGAAGGACTCCGGCGGCTGGAGTACCGCGGCTACGACTCCGCCGGAATCGCGGTAGTGAACGGGCGTGGGCTCAAGATCATGAAGGCCGCCGGGAAGTTATCGGTGCTGGAGGGCGAGCTCGACAACAACATGCCTCAGGGCACCATCGGAATCGGCCACACGCGCTGGGCTACGCATGGAGCCCCGACCACCACCAACGCGCACCCACACACCGACCAGTCAGGCCGCATCGCCGTCATCCATAACGGAATCATCGAGAACTCCGGTGCTATTCGAAAGGCGCTGGAGCAGCGGGGTCACACCTTCAAGTCGGACACCGACACCGAAGTGCTGGCGCACCTGGTGGGTGAGTTTTACCAGGGCAACCTGGAAGAGGCGGTGGCTAACGCGCTGCGGGACGTGGAAGGTGCCTACGGTCTTGCCTTCATCTCCTCGGACGAGCCGGGGGTAATCGTGGCGGCGCGAAACGGCTCTCCCCTGCTGGTCGGCGTAGGGGAGGACGAGTGGTTCGTTGCCTCCGACGCGTCCCCGCTGCTGCAGCACACCCGCACCGTGGTCTACCTGGACGACGGCGAGATGGTGGTGCTGACCCGCGATGGCTACCGGGTCCGCAACCTGGAGACGGCCCGCATCAGCAAGCCGGTCAACCAGATCGACTGGGATCTGGCCACCGTGGAGCGGGGTGGCTATGCCCACTTCATGCTCAAGGAAATCTGCGAACAGCCGGAGAGCATCTGCAATACGATGCGCGGCCACCTGCTGGATGATGAGGGTACCGCCCGGCTCAGCGGCCTCAACCTGAGCGATGAAGACCTCAAGGGCTT
>DASRIN010000578.1:0-7360 GCA_035649975.1 Gemmatimonadales bacterium | reverse complement strand
GCGATGAAGAACCCCGAGAACACCATGGCCGCGTAGCCAAAAAGAGGCTTGCGGGAGAACACGGGCAGGATCTCGCTCACGACACCGAACGCCGGCAGGACCAGGATGTAGACCTCGGGATGCCCGAAGATCCAGAACAGGTGCTGCCAGAGAATGGGGTCCCCCCCGCCCGAGGGCACAAAGAAATGCGTGCCGAAGAATCGGTCGAACATGAGCAGGATCAGGGCCACCGTGATGACGGGGAAAGCCAGCAACAGCAGCACCTGGGTGATGAAGCTCATCCACACGAACATGGGCATCCGCATCAGCTTCATGCCCGGCGCCCGCAGGTTGATGATGGTGACGAAGAAGTTCACCGCCGCAGCCAGAGACGCGATACCCAGGATCTGAAGGCCCAGCATCCAGAAATCGACATTCATTCCCGGTGAGTACTGCCGGGAAGTCAGATTGGCATAGCCGAACCAGCCCTGGTCGGGTGCGGCCCCGAACAGCCAGCTCACGTTGAGGAACAGGCCGCCCAGCAGGAATACCCAGTAGCTGAAGGCATTGAGCCGGGGAAAGGCCACGTCGCGGGCGCCGATCTGCAGCGGGATGATGTAGTTGAAGAACATGGCCGAGAGCGGCATGATCGCGAGGAAGATCATGGTCGTGCCATGCATGGTGAACAGCTCGTTATACGCCTCCGGGGAGAGAAAGGTGCTGTTGGCGCTCCCCAGCTGAATCCGGAGCAGCAGCGCTTCGATGCCGCCCATCAGGAAGAAGACAAAGGCCGTCGCCCCGTAGAGAATCCCGATTCGCTTGTGGTCGACCGTCGTAATCCAGCTCCACAACCCGGTCTTCTCCCCATGACCGGCAGCGGCGTGTACCTGATGTGGATCTAATACCCTGGTTGCCATACGAACCTTGTCTTTGAGGTCACACCCTACTGGTGGGCCCGGAGGTAAGCCACGAGCGCCTTGGCGTCAGTTTCATTGATGCCCAGGTTGGGCATGAGGACGCCCTTCTTGATCCCCTGAGGATCCCGGATCCAGTGCGCCAGATTCTCGTCGGTGTTCTTGAGGGTACCGGCGGCGATGTAGGAGCGCGCCCCCACGTTGGCCAGATTGGGGCCGACCATTCCCTTCGGTGCATTCACCGCTTGGAGCGAGTGGCAGCCGATGCAGCCCTTGGAGGTGAACAGCTTCTCTCCCGCGGCATACTCCGGACCCTGTGCGGCCGGGGCCTGGGGCTGCTGCACTGTTGCCCCCTGACTCGCGGTAGTCACACCGGCGGCCACGGCCTTCTGGGCGGCGGTGGGAGCGGCACCCGAGGCGCTCTTCGGCCCCAAGGTCTGCATGTGCGCTACCCAGGCCTGGAATTCTTCCGGGCCTTGGGCTCGAATCCGATAGGCCATTCGTCCGTGCTGAATGCCGCAGAACTCGGCGCACTGGGCCGGGTATTCCCCCGCGACTTCAGCCTTGAACCACAGGCGGCTCTCGCGGTTGGCAAACACATCGCGCTTGGCTGCAAACTGAGGCACCCAGAAACTATGAATTACGTCGGCGCTGGCCATCCGCAGCGAGACGGTGCGCCCGACCGGCACATGGATCTCGTTCGCAGTGGTAATGTTGAACTCGGGGTAGCGGAATTCCCACCACCACTGATGTCCCACCACTTCGATGGTGAGGGCGTCCTTGGCCGGGATTGCGTTGGTCTGGAAGATTGCTCGTACGGTCGGCACCGCGATGGCTGCCAGAATGAGGGCGGGAATAACGGTCCAGATGATCTCGACCGTGGTGTTGCCGTGAGTTTGGTGCGGCTCGGGATCTCCGGGCTTCCCTCGGAATCGGAAAATGGCGTAGATCAGCACCCCTTCGACCAGTACGAACACCAGCAGCGCCCACCTCACCGTGGTGTCGAGCAGGTCGTCGGCGATACGGGCAAAGTCTCCGCGGGGGAGCAGCGTGGTCTGAGGGTAGTGCTCCGGACTACAGCCGAGGAGCGCCACTGCGAGCAGGCAGAGCGCGGTGAACCGGGACGGGCGCCAGGCAGCGGTCCTGAGCATTACGCGTTCATCCTGTTCGTAAATCCACTCAAATCCGAAGGGGAAAACCTGAGCCAGCAGCACTTTACCCTTTGCCCTGCGGAGTGTCAAGGAAGTCAGCAGCTATTCCGCAGTACCCCCGGCCGTGATAGTTTTAGGGAGACTTCCTTGCGGGCCCGGAAACTTCTCTCCGGGCCAATTCCTTTTTGCGCCTGGTTGGACCATGATCCGTGAAATGCGAGAGAAGCTGGGCCGGGAAATCGACCAGCTCAGCCATGAACTGAATATCCTGTTGCCGCAGGCGATCGCTCAGGCGGTCGAGCTGGGCGATCTCCGGGAAAACTCCGAGTATAAGGCTGCGCTCGAGCGGCAGCAGTTCGTGCAGGCCCGGCTGGGACAGCTGCATCAGCGGCTGAACCAGCTGAGCCAGCTGGCCAATACCGAGGCACCCACCGACCGCGTGGGGCTGGGTTCCCGGGTGACCGTGCTGGACCTGGAGACCAACGAGACCGACACCTATGTGGTTGTGCTGGCCGAGATGATGGACTTCGATGCCGGCCACATCTCGCTGGCCTCTCCCCTGGGTCGGGCACTGGGAGGAGGCAAGGTCGGAGAGGAAGTCAGCTTGCGGCTCCCCACGGCATCGCGCCGGCTCCGGATCATCGACCTGGTCACCGTACACCAGGCCGAGGATAACGGCGGCAACCGCCAGGTCGGTGACGCCCACCGCCAGGTGGGCGACGCCAACGGAAAGCGCTGATGGAGTTCCCCAAGAAGCAACTCCTGGTGGTTGGCGACCGGGTGCTGATCACGCCGGAGGACGGCGACGAGCGCACCCGGGTCGGGCTCTACCTCCCCGCCACCGCCATCGACGCTCAACAGGTGCAAACCGGGCTCATCGTGGCGACCGGTCCGGGAACTCCGGTGGCAGACCTCAGCAGTCTGGATGATGAGCCCTGGAAGATCGACGCCCGGGAGAATCGAAGCCGGGGCATGCAGGCCAAGGTTGGAGACCACGCCATCTTCTTCCGCAAGGCGGCCGTGGAAATCACCTTCGAGGAGAGGAAGTACCTGGTCGTTCCCCAGGCGGCGATTCTCGTGCTGGTGCGAGACGATCTGCCGATCTGAGTGTGCTACTTCCTTTATATCGCGAGTCCACTCACCCTCAGTGAAATCCGGTCCATGCTGCCGCCGGGGCTGACAGCAGACCTGGCTCCTGCGCCTCAGCGGGCAGCGCTCCAGCGGATACATCCTTCGGCTCGTACCGTCGCCCAGCTGCTGGTGGGCGCCTGCTCCTGCGACCTGGTCCGTTCCCGACTGGACAACCCGATCGACGACGAGCGCGAGCTGCGGGCTCGGTATCAGGGCTGGAAACTTCCACGTTCCGAAATCATTCGAGAGCTTGAACGGCACCGGCGGGGCCCGCTTCCCCGACCGCGGCCTTCGAGAGGATGGCCCGAGGCGCTGGCCGACTTCGTAGTCGAGCATGCCCGCAACGCAGGCCCCACGCTCTATCTGCTGGACTTCGGACCTCATCTGCCCCGGACCCGCCAGCAGACTACAGCGCCGCCCCTAAGCCGCTCGGTCGAGGATGTTCGCGGGCGGGCCGGCCCCTGGCTGGTGGAGGGCACACCAGTCCTGGTGGGCTGACCTGGCATGGCTGGTACACCGGCACCAGTGGTGCTATAGACTATCGGGATGGCAAGCCGAAGGAGGCTGGTTGGTGTCTATGCCGAATGAGCGCGATGCCGTGACGCTCGGGGCCAGCAATTTCGAGCTCGACAAGGTGAAGTACCGCAGCGGGCGGTTCAGCGGCTGTAACGGAACTCCCCTGTTCTATCAGACCTGGCTTCCCCGCCTTTCCCGCCCGCGGGCCGTACTCGTCAACCTCCATGGTCTGGGTGACCACAGCGGACTCTATCCTACGCTGGCCAGCCACTTCCCTAGTCGTGATATCGGGCTCTACGCGTACGACATGCGCGGGAACGGCCGCTCGCCGGGCCAGCGAGCCTACCTTGGAAGCTGGGATGAGTATCGGGGCGACCTGCACGCCTTCGTCGAGCTGGTGCGGGAGTGGGAGAGGGGCTCGCCACTCTTCCTGTTGGGTAACAGCCTCGGCGGACTGGTGGTGCTCGAGTATGCGCTGCAGCGGCCTGACCGACTGGCCGGCGTCATCGCCGCGGCCCCTCCGCTGGGCAAACTCGGCGTACCCCCCATTCTCATGGCACTGGGCCGGGCCATGTCCCGGATCATTCCGCGGTTTTCGCTGCATGTAGGGATGGATCTTGCGGGTCTCGCTCGCGATCCGGCTGTGATACAGAATGTATTGTCGGACCCGTTCTTTCACCGCCGAGGCACGGCGCGACTCTCAACCGAGGTTACCGCGGCCATTACCCGAGTGCAGGAACGAGCCAGCGAGTTCTCGGTGCCCCTCCTCATCCTCCACGGGTCGGCCGACCGGATGGTACCCCCCGACGGAAGCCGAGAATTTTTTTCCAAGGTGCGCTTCCCCGACCGCGAGTTTCGGGAATATCCGGAGGCCTATCATGGGCTCTTCGCCGATATCGGTTACCAGCAGGTGCTGGCGGACCTGGAACACTGGATCGAAGCCCGGATACCGCCTCCGTGACCGAGCACGACGGTACTCCCACTCGCCTGAAAGTCGGCTCGGCTTTTCTCCGCGCTATGCGACTTCGCTGTCCCCACTGCGGCGGAGGTCCTATTTTCGTGACCTGGTCCCATCTGGTACCCAATTGTCCGGTCTGCGGACTGGGTCTCGAGCGAGGCGAACAGGGGTATTGGCTGGGCGCCTATTTCTTCAATCTCCTTGCAGTGGAGACGGTATTCAGCATCTGGGTGGTCGGCTTCCTGTTAATCACCTGGCCCAACCCTCCGTGGAAACTGTTTCAAATCACCACCACGGCGCTGATGCTGGCGGTCCCCTTCGCGTTCTTCCCCTACTCCAAGACCCTCTTTCTGGCCTTTGACCTGCTGGTCCGACCTCCGACGGAAGAAGACTTTGTTGTACCCCATGAAGAAGCGCGAAACCTGCGCCGCAAGCGGACCAACTGATTTACCGGCCCTCAGCGTGCCCGGGGCCGAAGCATCGGCAGATACTCGATCCAGGGACCCACCGCCTCGGTGTACTGGTGCCCCATCACCCGGGCAATCTGGGCCACATGATTGAGGTCGTGCACTACCCAGGTGGCCAGGAGTTGGCTCAGCGTGACCGAGCCCAGCTCCGGGTGGCGGCCGGGACGATCGAAATCCCGGGTTCCGAGCTGCAGGGACTCGAGGCGACCGATGCTCTCCCGGCGCAGCTCGGAGAAGGTGTCGAGCAGCTGTTGCAGTGACTTTCCCCTGGAATCCCGGAACTGGGCCAATCGGTCGAAGGGGACAAAGGGGCGGGAATCGCCGTGGGCCAGCAGGTGCTCGAGCCGAGGGATCCAGTCGGTACGCTCGCCGTGAATCAAGTGCCCCACGACATCGAAGGGACTCCAGGTGTCCGGCCCTTCGTTGCGGTGGGTCCAGCTCTCCGGTAGATCGGCGAGCCAGGCCCGGAGTAGACCGGGTGTGGCGCTGAGTACCGGAACGGCGTCGGCAAGCGAGAAATTCATTGGAGGCTACATGGTGGGCCGGTGTGCGGTGGGCTTTCGCACCGGCAGAACGAAGAACGTGGCTAGCACCCCATGAATGGCCAGGCTGGCCCAGGGGTTCACGAATGCGAGTGCAAACGAGACCCCGTAGGCGAGAGGCCCAATCAGATAGCGCCGGCTGATGGTTTGCACCGCCTCCTGGTCGGCGTCCGGGTCCAACAGCCCCCCGGGCCGGGCGGCGTACCACCAGAGAGCGTTGTAGGCCAGCGCGATCACGATGAACGATGCGCTGTACATCGCGACCGCCACCCGGCGACCCTTGGGTTCGGCCAGATACTCCGCCAGAACGCCGGTGGGAAACGGGAGGAACGCGATGCACAGGAGAAAGATGACGCTCAGCAGCAGAAAGTAGCGGTCGATTCGCCGAATGAGGACAAACATGCTGTGGTGGTTGACCCACATGATCCCGATGGTGACGAAGCTGATGAGGTAGCCGAGGTAGGAGGGCCACAGACTCAGGAGCGCCTTCCAAAGGGTGTCGCCGTGTCCGGTCAGGTCTGGAGTCGGAACCTTGATCTCGAGCACCAGGAGGGTAATGGCGATCGCAAAGACACCGTCGCTGAAGGCTTCGACCCGTGCGGTCTCTGAAGGCCCAGAACTGATACGCTCCGCCATGTAACCTCGATACCATTTAAGAGGGCTCGTCCAAAGGTAGCCGGTACCTGGGCAGTCATGAGAGCCAGTGATACCGTGAAAGATCGAGTGTCGTAGTAGTCTGACGTTCTGGAGAGGAGATCCCGTGTTCGCTTCTTATATCTGTCGCGTTCCCCTGCTGCTGGCAGCCGGCATGGTCATTTCGAGCTGCGGGGGGACCGCCAGCCGTCAGCAGGAGGCCAGTCCCGTGGAGTTCGAGGACCGGCTGGTTATCGGTGAGAACGACGACAAGTCACCGCTGCGCATTCCGGCCGCTCAGCTGCCGGCAGCTGGTCAATGCCGGCTGTGGAAGCCAAACCGGCCGGTCCGAGAGCAGGCGGCAGCGGGCCCGTGCAGTGAGATCGAGCCCACTGCTCCGCCGGAGAGCTGGGTTCTCTACCGGCCGCGGCAGGATCCCCGGCTGGTGGATGTGAGAATTATTGATCCCGACCAGGCTGGGCTGGTCACGCAGGTGCGAGTGTATGACGCGGAGCGGGGAACCTACTTGGGCTCGCGGCAGGCCAAACGAGCCAGCCCCACGCCCGCCACGCCATATACGCGATAAGCAAAGACCTGAACGGGGTGGCCGCCAAGGTTGGACTTCCCGGCCACTGTGATCACATCCGGCCGGCCGCGAGACTCAACGTCGCCAGGCGGCCTGTCTGGTGAAGAAGTATGCCGCGATGCACCAATCGAATGCCACGCAGAAGACACCGTACGCGAGAGGGATGGCTGTGAGGGAGCGGATGCCGGCGGAAGCAGGGCCGTGGTACAGCAATACCTCATGGAACAGGTCCCAGGCGCCGTGGAGCGCGTACCCGAGCATGAGGAGCGCGGGAAGCCGGAGACCTAACAGTCCGAGCACGGCGAAGAGCGCCACGACGTAGGCCTCGAGCCGGAGCGCCGAGTGGTCGCCGAAATACGCGACGAAGGCCAGGTACATGGCGGCGATTGGGATGAGCAGGAGGGCGAAAAAGATGTGCTCGATCCGGGGCGAGAACCGCGCCCGGCTGATCGTCACCGCCCCGATGGCCGCCAGCACTCCAAT
>DASRIN010000577.1:0-2777 GCA_035649975.1 Gemmatimonadales bacterium | reverse complement strand
GCTCTATTACGATATTTACAACTACCTGCGCCGTTTCCGTCAGCACGGGGCCGCGGCATGGTTCTCGCCACGGATGTGCCCAGTCCGGCGTGGCAGGTCGGTTCCATCCACCGATTGCGATTTCGGGAGAATGTCCGTGCGGTGCCTGGCATTGAACGCCTCCTTCGAGCCGTTGACCATGGTCCCGGTGCGTCGTGCGCTCCGGCTGGTCATCGAGGGTAAAGCCGAGATTGTGGAATCGGACGGGGGCGACGTCGTTCGAAGTGAACGGCTAACGCTACCCAAACCCGCGATCATCCGGCTCGTCAAGTTCGTCCACGTTCCCCGCCGCTTCCGCCGCCAAGTCACCAACACATTCCTCTTCGCTCGCGATGGCTACCGCTGCCAATACTGTCATCGGGGTCAGTTAGATCTGCGCCACCGCGAGTGTCTGACTCGGGATCACCTGGTTCCGCTATCCCGGGGTGGAGACAACGACTGGACCAACGTGGTGACCGCGTGCAGCTCCTGTAATACCCGCAAGGGGAATCACCTGCCGCAGGAGTGCGGCATGCATCCCATGGTACCACCGCACGAGCCTCACTTCGTGCATCTCTCCTGGGCCGTGCGGCGGCTCTCAGTCACCCAGGCCAAGTACATCAAGCTCTTCTATGGGGACGAGGCGCTCCGCGCCTTGGGCGGCACCGTCTGACCTCCCGGCTTCACCCCGCCCTAGCGCACCGTGAAATGGCCACTCCGCGCTTCCAGGCGCAGGCTCGGTAGTCCGGCGAGTCGCAGCAAGAAGCGCGTCGCCCCTCGGCCGAGCGCGTCTCCCAGACTTCCATCCTCGTCTTCTTCCCGATCCAGGTCTCCGGCCAGGAAGCGCTCCAGCTCGTCCAGATCCGAATCTGAGAGGGTACCGACCTGGAGCGAGGCGGCGTAGTAGTACCGTCCCGCTTCCGCCGGCCGTACGTTCACTTGATAGGCAAAGGCGAGGGCGGCCCCCAGCGCATCCAGAGTGGCATAGCGGCGCTCCTGGCGGGCCGCGCCGACCAGGGTGAGCAACGTGTACTGGTCCAGCAGGGGTTCATGGCGCACCAGGACGTCCCACTCGACCTGGCGCTCGAAGGTGTCGAACCACGCGCCCCGTGATCGCCAGACTTCCACCCGGTAATGCAGTCTGACCGGGAGCCCGGAACGAAGAGCCGCCAGCCACCGGCTGGTGCTGCCCAGCATGTTTTCGGATCGGATGATGGGTGCGCGAGCTCCATTCGGTGCGGAGTCGGTCAGGGCAATGCGAAGTCGAACGTCTCCCTGGTCCTGCCCCACAACCCGGCCCGGGAGGCTCGCGAATGCGCTGGTCAGGAGGAGCATCCGGCCGGTCCACCGCAGCTTCCGGAGGAGCCCCGTCAGCCGCGTCACTAGAACCGGCGTTGCAGCCTGACGGTGAACTTCACCGCCTCCCCCGATGATGCGCTTTTGGCCAGATAGGCACCGATCTCGCCCGCATCGAGGCCCAGACCCAGGTCCAGCGACCACTCGCTCAAGACTGGGAGGCGGTTGACCGGAACCTGACCGGGGCCGCTTCCCGCCAACCAGCCCTTCCCGGCATTACTGAAGATCACCAGGTCCGCTTCTTCGATACCGACGAAGCGACCGGGACGGTTTCCTTCCTGGTCCGGGAGTCGAAAACCCAGGTTGAGTCCCACCCGAGTTCGCACTTCCACCTGCGTTGCGATGATGCGGTCACAGAGGGCAGGTTGTGCCGGATCGTTGAAACCCTCGGGTGCGCAGTTGAAGGCGCGAAAGTCGAAGCCGGGAAGAATGTCGGGGCCACCCAGTGAGACCCGCTGCTGGACCGGCAGCCGGTCCTCGCCGATCCAGCCTTCGGCCAGCAGCCGCGCGTTCACCCGGAGGGCGGGTGTCAGCCGGTTATACCTTCGCACATCGATCAGAAGCCGGTCAGTCGCATACCCGCCTCCGGTCGGCGGGTTCGGGCGCACCACAGCGGGCAGGGCCACCGGGGCGATATCATCGCTGGTGGAGCGCTCCAGCCGGCTTCGAATCATCCATCCCGTGTTGGGCCGGTCCTGGTCGTTCCGGGTGTCGTACTCCAGCAGCAGACCGGTGGTGAAATAGTGCCCATCGTCGATCAGAGGATTGCGCCGCCAGCGATCGCTGTTGCGAAAGAGAGACCATGGATCGGTTGCGCGGACCGAGGTTTCCTCGTCCCTGCTGAGCGAAAACTCCACCCGGAGTCCTGCGGCGGGCTTGAAGTACGCCAAGCCGCTGATCCCTTCGCGCTCGTAGTAGTCACGGTAG
This sequence comes from Gemmatimonadales bacterium, assembly GCA_035649975.1. Classification (GTDB taxonomy): domain Bacteria; phylum Gemmatimonadota; class Gemmatimonadetes; order Gemmatimonadales; family GWC2-71-9; genus CAVVWJ01. The sequence continues at coordinate 476 of DASRIN010000577.1, read as the reverse complement.
TCCCGCTGCAACAGAAAAGCCGCCCAGCCCGACTCACTCAGCGAGAGCGGCTGCTCCTCGATCGACTGGACTTCGCTGTAAAGGCGGGCTCCAAATCCAAACTCGGTGCTGCCGGTAAACCGAAGGTCCGCTCGAGCCACGTACCCGAAGTCGCTGCGGAGGTCGGTGCTCGATCCTGCGGTCCGCAGAATTCCCCGGAGATCGAGCCGGGCATAGCTCTTGTCCGAGGGCCGAAACTCGAAGAGTGGTCCAAAGTGGATGGGCAGCCCTTCGATCCGGTTGTAGGTGCCCCCGGTCGCCAGTGAGAGGGTGGTGCGGATGCGTCCGGTCTGGAAGGTCGCCTTGGCGGTGGCGATTTCACCTAGTGTTCGGCGTCGCTCCCGCAGGACCAGCAGCCCATCGGTTCCCCGCACGACGGGAGCGGCATCCCAGTAGACCCGCTCCGCTCCACGGTGCTCGACCTGCTCGGAGCGCAG
>DASRIN010000576.1:0-2978 GCA_035649975.1 Gemmatimonadales bacterium | reverse complement strand
ATTCTCTCCGAAAGGCACGGTATCGAAGAATCCGACCTCGACCGGATTGACTGGGTCTTTGATATCGATAACCCTCAGCCCCGCCACGTAATTCGACTGATACATGTAGTTCCCACGGACGTACAGGTTGTGATCGGTGGCAGCAGTATTCCCGAAGAACTCCTTGGCCACCACCGGGTCATCCAGGTCGCTTACATCGAAGATTAGAGTTCGAGTCTTGGACGCGTTCCCGTCCAGCTCATCCAGCTCGTCGTTCAGATAAAAGTAGCGGTGGTCTTCGCTCAGCCATCCCTGGTGGGTATACCCGACATTCGGATAATTGGCGACGCTGACCGGCTTGGGATTCTTCTTCTCGGTCACGTCGGCAATACCTACCGCTGTCTCCGATGCGTTGAAGCAGATCTCCCGGCCCTTGTACTTCTCGTCGGGGCCGTGATAGATCACGCACTGTGACTCATGGGTGTAGCCGGTACGTGCCCTCCCGGTGGTTGGGTCCGCGAAACAGCCCGCAAACTTGGGGTGTGCCGGGTCGCGGATGTCGATCATGTGCAGCGCACCCCCGCAGGTCTCCCCTCCCATACTGTTTCCTGTGGGGTAAGCAAAACCGCTCTTCTCGTTGATCGCGATCGTGTGGGCGCTATGGATTCGATCGTAGTGCGCGGTCTCTTCGAAACGGACCGGCGGTTTCTGCACGTCGCGTAACTGGGTGAGATCGAACACCTGCATGCCATGGGGACCGGCGCCGTCGGCCACGATGTATGCGTGGTTCTTGTAGACCTTAATGCCGCGCCAGATGTTGGACCGAGCCCCCTGATGCAGCGGCAGGTCTCCCAGGTACTTGGGATTGGCGGGGTCGGTCACTTCGACGAATGCGGTACCGTCGGTGCGGCCCACCAGCGCGAACTCCCGCTTGGTCACACTGTCGGTCCAGCCCCAAATATCGTTCAGCAGCACCCCGCGCTTGCCCCCAACGGCGCTGACCGGGAGAAAGGAAACCAGGTCTGCATCTCGGCACTCGAATGCCTTCGCTTTTCCAGCCTCGCATTTGGCCTCACCGCCGGTCACCGCTGCAAGCCCGGTCGTGGTGCTGTCCACGGCTACCCCGCTCGAGCGCCACCGGCCACTGGCGTCCTTCTGGTAGAGCTGCACCGAGCCTTCGAAGTAGTCCGCCTGCGGGGCCCCTGCAGCGACGAGCCCTTTCACCGCAGCCAGGGCGGCGCCGAACTGGGTGCTGGGCCCCACCGCTGGAATGGTGAGCTTCTGCGCCTCTTTCCACTTGGAGCCGTCACGCCGGAACACGTGCACTGCACCGATCCCATGGTCCGCAAACGGGGCTCCGATCAACATGTCCTGCCCTTCCCGTACCAGTGCGCCACCGAAGAAGGCGGGGTACTCGGGCGTCGCTGCGTTGATCCGGGCTGTCTGGTTCCACTTCTTCCCATCGGAGCTGCGGAACTGGAATACCGCCCCGGACAGGCTGTCGCTCCCCGGTGCCGATAGGTAGAGGTCGCTCCCATCGAGCAGAAGGCCGGCCCCGAGCCCTCGAACCTTGCCGCCCTCTGCAGTGAGGACGGTCTCCTTCACCCACCCTTCTCCACTCCGCCGAAACAGGACCGCCCGCCCCGCGATGGCGGAATCGCCGAAGACCTGTCCAGGCGCGCCGATCAGGATGCGATCGTTGTCCAGAGCCAGCGCGGCCCCAAACCGCTCTTTCTGATTAGCCGCCGAGCCTACCAGGGAGCCCTGCTCTGACCATGCGCCACTCGCTCCCCGGCGGAAGACGATGACTCGCCCCTGGCTCTCGGCATAGCCGGGTGAGCCCGCGAGCAGCACGTTGCCCTTGATCGCCAGCGTCCGGCCCAGCAGGTCGCCAGCCGAGCCCGACCCCGCCGTGAGTTTGGCGCGCTGGGCCCATCCGCCAGTCCCTTCGCGCTCGAACAGGTACACCGCGCCCCGCTTCTCCGCCGTCCCTGGAGCGCCCACCGCCAGCAGATTGCCCTCGATGGCGATGGCACTTCCGAACCCGTCCTCGATCGATATGCCATCGGCGGTAATGGCCGAGCTCTCCACCCAGCGCCCACCGGTATCCCGGCGATAGACGTGCACGGCGCCGGTCTGGGATGCCGGCATGGGGAAGCCGAGCACCAGGCCGGGCCTCCCAACCAGGACTTGGTCTCCAGCGATTGCCACCGCACTGCCAAACCCTATTGCCTGCGAAACCGGCCCTCTGCCGGGACCGAAGGATTGCGCCCTGAGACCGGCGGCAACAGCGAGGCTCAGCGATAGCGTGCAGACGAGAGACCGTACGAGGCTCATAAAGGAGTCCAGAAAGGGTCAGGTAAATGGGTTCAGGAATTTACGGCGTCCCACGCCATCCGTAAGCATGTCCTACGGCAGACCGCCGGCACAGGTTCCACTGGGCGCAGGATTCGTGAGCCACGGCACAGAACCCACTTCTCAACTATGGAAGACTGCACCACTGACCGCGCTGGAGGAGACGATGAGGCGACATCATCTGTGGCTGCTGGCGGGCCTGCTCACGGCGGCCGCATGCTCGAATAGGCAGGAACGGCGAGTGACTGCTGCCAGAGAGGATAGCCTCCTGGGCGACTTGAGGCTTCCCGACACCGTGATTCATCAGGATACCGCAGTCGCGCAGGCGAGAGCCGACCAACCGGTCTCTCCGGCGGAGCAGCAGGTGGCAAGCAGCGATTCGACTCCCACTCCGGCAAGGAAACCCGCACCCAAGCGATCCAGGCCGGTATCCCGGGTCGAGGCCCGGCCGGTTCCAGATACATCGGTGCGGGCATACGCACCGCTTCCACCCTCGGACACCAGCGCGGCAGTTCCAGCTAAGCGGATCCACCCGGATTCGGCTCCGGCCGACACGGTGGACGCCGCGGCAAGTGCAACCTCCGATCGCGTCCGCAGTGCACCCGACACCGCCGTTGCGCTGCCCGACAGCGCGAGACGCCCTG
>DASRIN010000575.1:0-3651 GCA_035649975.1 Gemmatimonadales bacterium | reverse complement strand
AGGTGGGCTACGCAGCCCTGCCGTAAGCCTGGAAGGACCTTTCCTCCTTCCCGTGGGGCTATAACAACGACACGGGATCACGGTCGATAACCAGCCTGATCTTCCCTTCCCACTTCAGCCGCCGGGCCGCATAGCGCACGATTCGCCCCAGCGAGTCCGATGGGCCCTTCAGCAGCACGTGCCAGCGCCAGCGTTCTTTGATCCGGGCCAGGGGACAGGGTGCCGGTCCCAACACAGTAACCGGGAGCTGATACTTGGCAACGAGACCGGCACACCAGTCGGCGAGCGCCGCTGCGCTTCGTCCCACGTCCCGTTCCGCCGGTCCGGAGTAGATCAGGTTCACCAGCGAGACCGCCGGAGGATACGGCGGCACGTCCCGAAGCTGCCGCTCGGTGCCAAGAAACCTCTCGGTATCGTGGTGCGCCGCATGCGCCAGCGCGTGGTGCAGGGGATGCCGGGTCTGAACCAGTACGCGGCCACCCTTGGGTCCCCGACCCGCCCGACCCGCAACCTGGGCCAGCAGCTGAAAGGTCCGCTCCGCCGAGCGGAAGTCAGGCAGATACAGCCCGGTATCAGCATCCACTACGCCGACCAGTGTCACATTGGGGAAGTCGAGTCCCTTGGCGATCATCTGGGTTCCGATCAGGATGTCGATCGTTCCCTGCTCCACTCCGCCCAAAATCCGCTGGTGCGACCACTTGGTGCTGGTGGTGTCGAGATCCATGCGGGCAACCCGCGCCTTCGGATAGCGCTCGATCAGCAGCCGCTCCAGCTGCTGGGTGCCGACTCCGCGCATCTGCTGCACCGGATTGGCGCACACCCGGCAGGTGAAAGGCAAGGGCTCCTCATGCATGCAGTAATGGCAGCGCAGCGCAGCTGGAGCCTGGTGTACCGTGAGTGAGATAGTGCAGCGGGGACACTGCCAGACCTCTCCGCAATCGGGGCACTGGAGAAAGGCCGCAAAGCCTCGCCGATTGAGCAGAAGCAGCGCCTGCTCCCGCCGGGCGAGGGTGGCGACGATCGCCTCGTCGAGCGCGGTGGACCAGGCGAGTGGCCCGGTGTCGGGAACCTTGGGCGCGGTGCGTAAGTCGATCAGGTCGACCGGCGGGAGCGGGCGAGCACCGATGCGCTCGGGCAGGCGAATCAGCCTGAGCTGCTGCTCGGTGGACGCCAGCGTCTCGAGCGAGGGGGTGGCACTGCCCAGCACCAGCCTCGCTCCCTCCAGCCGAGCCCGAACCGAGGCGACGTCACGGGTGTGATAGCGGGGGGTCTCTCCGTTCTTGTAGCTCGCTTCGTGCTCTTCATCGATGACGATGAGCCCCAGCCGGGCGACTGGGGCAAATACGGCCGAGCGGGCTCCAACCGCCACTCGCCGCTCGCCCCGGCGGAGCAGTCGCCAGGCATCGGCCCGCTCGCCGTCCGAAAGTCCGCTGTGCAGCACCGCGATCTCGTTCCCAAATGCCCCCCGGAACCGGCTTACAGTTTGGGGGGTCAGACCAATCTCGGGAACCAGGACGATTGCGCCACCTCCCTGGGCCAGCACCCGGCGTACCGCCTCGAGATACACCAGGGTCTTCCCACTTCCAGTCACCCCGAACAAGAGTGCACTACGTCCCGGCTCCAGTGTTTCAATGACCGACACGGCCGCACGCTGGTCCGGTGTGAGCTGCGCTGGCGGCTCGGTGGCCGGTGAGTCGGCAAAGGGATCGCGCACCAGCTCGGCCTCGCCGATCCGGGCCACGCCTTGCTTTACCAGAGCCCGAACCACCCCATCGCCGAACCCGAGCTGCTGGGAGAGATGGCGCACCGAGGCGCTGCCGCCCAGCGACTCGAGCGCTTCGTAGAGCTCGCGCTGGCGGGGGCGGCGCCGGAATAACGCGTCCCGCTCGATCAGGGTGGGGCGCTCGGGAAGAAGTGACAGGGTACGTTCGGTAAGTCGGGCAGCGTCGGTATCGGGAGCTCGCACCCGAAGCGACACAGCGTCAATTCTGCTGAGCCGTTCGACCGCGTCCCAGACCGGGCGCTTGAACGCCCGGGACATCGACGACACCGCGGCTTCGCCGCCATGCTGCTTCAGCCAGTCGGCAATTTCCCCGGCCAGACCGCCCAGGTGTCGTCCACCGTTGTGCAGGGACACCATGACCTGGGACTCGCCCCACATTCCTCCGGGCAGGACGGACTTGAGCGTGAGCCCGAGCGGAGCACCGTAGTAGCCCGCGATCCACTGAGCAGTGGCCAGCAGCTGGGAGGAAACCGCCGGCTCCGAGTCCGGAAGTGCCAGGATCTCACGGGGAGGCGCGGCGGGTGCATCGACGTCAACCTCGACGATCAGGCCGATCAGCTCCCGCCGACGAACCGGGACCACGACTCGGCAGCCCGGAGCGATCCGGTCACCGAGAGCCTCGGGGATGCGGTAGGTGTAGGGGGTGGCGAGCGGGAGCGGGAGGGCGACGAGGGCGTACCGGGGCGTCATCGCCGCCGGACACCGAGCCCCGGCCCCGCCGGGAGCGTGACCTGGCCCCCCGTGATCTCGGCGCCGACGAACGGGTCGTTGGCCAGCAACGCCGCACCATCCAGGTCCACGATATCCACCAGTGGAGTAAAGTGAGCCGCCGCCGTGATACCGAGTGAGCTTTCGATCATGCACCCCACCATGACCATCAGCCCGTGCGCCCGAGCCACGGCAATCATGCGCAGTGCCTCTCGGAGGCCGCCGCACTTGGCCAGCTTGATGTTGATCCCGTCCACTTTCCCGACCAGCGGCGGGATATCGTCGCTGGTCAGACAGCTTTCATCCGCAATGACGGGGATGTCGGCCTGCGCGCTGACCGCGGCCAGGCCTTCGTGGTCCTGCGGGGCCAGTGGCTGCTCCAGCACCGTGACCCCGAATTGGTCCAGAACCGGGAGCATGCGAATGGCCTGCTTGACGGTCCACCCACAGTTGGCGTCGACCCGGATCTCCTTGTCGGTCGTCTCCCGAATGGCTTTCAGAATCTCGACATCCCGGTCGGTTCCCAGCTTGACCTTGAGTACTGGATACTCCGCTGCTTCGCGAACCTTCGCCTGAATCTGCTCCGGAGTTCCCAGCCCGATCGTGAATGTCGATTTCGGTGCCGCGCAGGGATCGAGGCCCCACAGCCGGTACACCGGCGTGTCGAGGCGCTTGCCGATCAGATCATGGAGTGCGGACGAGAGCGCGGCTCGAGCGGCCGCGTTTCCCCGCAGCTTGGTGGCCCAGCTCAGCTCCGCCTTCTCCAGGAGGAAAGGATCGTCGGGCAGCATGGCGCCGTAGACCTTGAGCGCCGCCAGCACCGAGTCCGCGGTCTGCCATAGAACTTGCTCGGTGCGGCTTCGCCCCAGCCCTCGACGCCATCGCGGTCAGTGAGTCGCACCCACACGGTGCGGTGGTCGCTCTGCCCGCCCCGAGCAATGATGAACGGATGCCGGGTGCGCAGCTCCAATACTTCAACATCCATCCGCAGGTGGGAAGCCAAGCGAGGTCCTCGGTGATTGGGAATCAGAGCGAAGCTTACTGCAGCCCTCTCAGGTGTGCTACCACACCCTCAGCAATCCGGGAGGGCACGTAGCCGCCCTCGAGCAACCCCGCGACTGGAGTGCCGGGAAGCCGGTCACGCAGCCGCCGAGTCAGAT
>DASRIN010000574.1:0-4383 GCA_035649975.1 Gemmatimonadales bacterium | reverse complement strand
CCTCTGACCTCGCGGTCCCGGCCCAGGCCGAACTGGTGCTGGAAGGGTATATCGACCCGGCGGAGCCCCTGGTGCTGGAGGGCCCGTTCGGCGATCACACCGGCTTCTACTCATTGGCCGACTACTACCCGCGGGTGCATGTCACGGCGATCACATCGCGCCGCGACCCCATTTATCCCGCCACCCTGGTGGGCCGGCCTCCCATGGAGGACTTTTACCTGGGACACGCGACCGAACGGATCTTTCTTCCCCTGCTCCGGCTCACGGTCCCGGAGATCGTCGACTACCACATGCCGGCGCCGGGAATTTTTCACAACCTGGTCTTCGTGTCGATCGACAAGCAGTACCCGGGACAGGCATACAAGGTGATGAACGCACTCTGGGGGCAGGGACTCATGTCGCTCGCCAAGGTGTTGGTGATCGTGGACAAGGAGGTCAATGTCCGAGATCCGGACGAGGCCTGGTGGATCGCGCTCAACAACATCGACCCCGAGCGCGACGTGCGCTTCTCCATGGGACCGATGGATGTGCTGGACCATTCCAGCCGGGCGTTCACCTACGGAAGCAAGATGGGAATCGATGCTACCCGGAAGTGGAAGGAGGAGGGCTTCGATCGCGAGTGGCCGGAGCTGATCCGGATGGACGAGGAGACGAAGAAGAGAGTCGATGAGATGTGGGATCGGCTGGGGATTGATCTGGCGGGCGGACGTTGAGTACCAGACCGCCTGACCGGCTGACCGCCTGTCCGCCCGCCCGTGAAGGACAGACCTTCACCGGCGATTCCCTGCTGACCAGCTACATCAACTTTGTCAAGCTGCCGCACACTTTGTTTGCCTTGCCGTTCGCCTTGCTGGGGGTACTGGCGGCTTCCCGCACGGCTCCGGTCACCGGCCGAACTGTGCTGCTGGTCGTGATCGCCTTCTCCGCCGCCCGCTGGGCAGCCATGGGATTCAACCGGATTGCCGACCGCCAGTTCGATGCCCGAAACCCGCGGACTCTCAATCGCGAGCTGCCCCAGGGCCGGCTGTCGCTGACCCAGGCCTGGATCTCGGTTCTGGTCGCAGCGGCGATCTTCATCGGCACGGCAGCGCTGCTCAATCCACTCTGCCTGCTCCTGAGCCCGCTGGCCCTGGCCTGGATTCTGGTGTACAGCGTCTCCAAGCGGTTCACCTGGTGGCCACACCTGTGGCTGGGCATCAGCCTGGCGATCGCCCCGGTCGGTGGGTATCTGGCGGTGACCGGGCGGTGGAGCGAGCCCGCCTGGGTGCTGCTGTCGATCACGCTGGCTGTGGCCACCTGGGTCGCCGGGTTCGACATTTTCTACGCCTTACCGGACGCCGGTTTCGATCGTGACGAGGGGCTTCGGAGCGCGGTGGTTCGCTTGGGTGAGTCGCGGGCGATTCGACTGGCCAAGTTGCTCCATGGGATCACCATTCCGGCCCTGGCGCTGTTCGGCTACGGCGCGGGTTTCGGCCTGTGGTACTACTTCGGGCTCATGATTGCGACCGGCATCCTTGCCTACGAGCATTCCCTGGTGCGACCCGGCGATCTCTCCCAGCTCGGCGCCGCATTCTTTACCATGAACGGGGTAATGTCGGTTGTCGTCTTTTCCTTTGCGCTGGTGGATAGGGTTGTGTGATGAACAACGTGAGCGGTGAGCGGTGAGCAGTAAGCGGGAAAAGCCACCCAAGAAGGCAAGAACCAAGCAGCCTGTTCCGGCTTCCAACCAGGCATGGCCCCGGGCCGCCGATCGGAAACCCCCGCTCACTGCTCACCGCTCACCGCTCACGGCTTCTCCCAAGCACCCGCACCACACCCCTACACCCAATCGCCGGGGCCGATGAGCCGCCTGCCGATCGTCCTGGCCCTGACCGGAGCCTCGGGAGCACCCTACGCCGTACGGCTGCTCGAGGTGCTCGCCCGGAACAATGTCCCGGTATGGCTGATCGCCTCGGAGCACGGCATGCGGCTGCTCCGGGAGGAATGCGCAATCTCCTCTCTGGAGGAGCTGCGCCGGTCAACCGGCGGAGACTGGTCATCGGTCGTGACCTTTCCGGACGACGACCGGGGTGCCCTGCCGGCGAGCGGCTCCCAGCGCACCGCCGGCATGGTTATCTGCCCCTGCAGCATGGGTACTTTGGCGGCAATCGCGCTCGGCACCAGTCGCTCGCTGGTTGAGCGGGCGGCGGACGTCACCCTCAAGGAGCGGCGCAAACTGGTGCTGGTACCCCGCGAAACGCCGCTCTCCCTGGTGCATCTCCGAAACATGGTGACGGTCGCCGAGGCGGGCGCCGTCGTGCTTCCAGCGGCTCCAGGGTTTTATCATCGCCCGGATGGGGTGGCCGACCTGATAGATTTCGTGGTTCAGCGCGTGCTGGATCAACTCGAGCTCGATCTCGAGATCGCCCGACGATGGGAAGGTCAGGCAGACTGATGAGCAATCCGGATGATCTCCGGCGCCTCAGGTGGGGCGCCGTTCTCACTTGTATATCCAGCCTTGTCGCCGCCTGTGGTGGCGGGGACAACAATCCAGCCGGCCCGGGATCGACCGAGCCGACGGACGTCGGGGAGGCTCCCACGCCCGGCTGCCGCGACGGCGTGCTGCCGCACGGAGCGCTATACCGGCTCTGCCTTCCGGAGTCCTGGAACGGCGACCTGGTCCTCTATGCCCATGGATACGTCGCCCCTCAGCAAGAGCTGGCTATCCCGGAGGACGTGGTCGGCGGGCGTCCAGCCTCCGATCTGATTACCAGTCTCGGCTATGGCTACGCGACGACCAGCTACCGCGCCAACGGACTGATTGCGCCCGAGGCGGTCGAGGACCTGATCGAGCTGAGCGAGGAGGTCCAACGGCTGATTCGCCCAGACCCGAACCGCAGCGTGGTGGTTGGCTTCTCCGAAGGAGGTCTGGTGGCCACCCTCTCGGCCGAGCTTCACCCCGATCGGTTCAATGGCGCCCTGGCGGGCTGTGGTCCCATCGGCGACTTCCGAGCCCAGCTCGACTACATCGACGATTTCCGGGTGGTGTTCGACTATTTCTTTCCCGGCCTTCTCCCCGGGACTGCGCTCGAGATCCCCGAATCAGTCAGGCAGCAGTGGGAGTCAGTCTACATCCCGGCCATTGTGGTCGCCCTGGCGGCCCGTCCGGACGCTACCCGGCAGCTACTCGCGGTCACCAGGGCTCCGACTGCCGGCAGTGATCTTCGCTCTATCGCGGAAACGACGGTCGGCCTGCTTTGGTACAACGTATTTGGAACAGCGGACGGCCAGGCTCGCCTGGGAGGTAACCCGTTCGACAACTCCGGCCGGACGTATTCCGGATCAGATGACGATGCAACGCTGAACGCCGGAGTGGAGCGGTTCGTGGCCGACGCGGACGCCCTTGCGTCGCTGGAGCGGTTCAGCACCTCAGGGAACCTGACTGTACCGCTGATCAATCTGCACACAACCGGTGATCCCATCGTGCCGTTCAGCCAGGCCGGGCTCTATGCCGAAAAGGTGCGGCAGATGGGGGCTGATGGTCGGTATACCCAGACGGATGTGGCCCGCCCCGGTCACTGTACCTTCGAGGCTGCCGAGCTGCTGAGCGCCTTCACGACTCTGTGGCAGCAAATCGATGCCCGCACTCTGGTGACAGCGATGGATCTCGCGGCTCACCCCTGATGCGTCTAGGGGTCATCGCCGACACCCACGGTTTGATGCGTCCCGAGGTCTTTCGAGCCTTCGAGCAGGTCGACCACATCGTGCACGCGGGCGATATCGGTCCCCTCGATCTCTTGACCGAGCTGGAGGCGATGGCACCAGTGACCGCCGTCTATGGCAACACCGACGGGCCGGAGGTCAGGCAGCGCCTGCCGCAAGTCGCTCACATGGAGCTCGAGGGCTTCGATATCGTGGTGACCCATGGTGACCAGCTCGGCACCCCGACTCCCGAGGGACTAAACGCAGTGTTCCCCGATGCTCAAATCATCATCTACGGCCACACTCATCGGCCGCTGCTCACGGTGGTGGACGTCGTCGTGACGGTGATGAATCCTGGCGGCGCGGGACATCGCCGCTTCGGGCTCCCTCCCTCGGTCGGGATTCTGGAGCTGGAGCCGGGTATCCCGCCCCGCGGACGGCTGCTTCCGTTGCTCGACTTCGCTCCCGCCTGAACCGTGCTGCTACTCGCGCTCCAGCTTGCTCTTCCTGACACGTTGTGGGTTCGCCCAATCGACCGGCCACTCTCCCTCGCTCCGATCATCGACAGCGTCTCGCTGGGATCTCCGCAAGTCCGGATTCGGACTGGGCAGGGCACGGCTCTGGTTTGGCTCCTGCGCGCGCGTGACACCGTCTTCCTTGCCGCCAGCATTCCTGACTCCACGTTCTACTGGGGTGACGACT
>DASRIN010000573.1:0-7051 GCA_035649975.1 Gemmatimonadales bacterium | reverse complement strand
TCGGTCGACGTGACGGCGGGAGGCGAGGTACGACACGACTTCACGCTGGGCCGAAGTGCGGTGCAGCTGGCGCCCATCGACGTGGTGGTCGGCTCCCGGGCGCGCCACACCGCCTCCGAGGAGCTGGCAGTGCCGGTGGACGTATTTCCCGCCGAGCAGTTGCAGCAGCAGGGCAGCACCGAGACTAGCGTCATCCTCCAGGCTGTGGCCCCGTCGATCAACTTTCCCCGCCAGAGTGTGGTGGATGCCGGTGACATCGTCCGGCCTTTCACCCTCCGGGGGCTGAGCCCGGATCATACGCTGGTGCTCCTGAACGGCTGGCGGCGGCACCAGACGGCGGTGGTCAACAGCTTTAACTACGGGATGGGCGCCGGCTCCAGCGGGGTGGACTTGAATGCCCTCCCCTCGAGCGCGCTCGACCGGATCGAAGTGCTGCGCGATGGGGCGGCGGCGCAGTATGGGTCCGACGCGATTGCCGGGGTCGTGAACCTGGTGCTCAAGGACCGGGCGTTCTCTCCCTTCCTGAACGCTGATGTGGGGCGCTACACCACCGATGATTATCCGGACGACGGGACCACGGCCACGGTCAACGGAGGCTGGGCCCTTCCCGTGGGGAGGGGATCGCTGGGCCTGTTTGGCGAGTACCGCAACCGGCGGCCAACCAATCGCGCCTGGGCTGACCCGTTCGAGGATGCCGGAACCGGCGTCACCGACTCCATCAATGAGAAGGGCCAGGTGGTAGTGAAGCACAACGCGGTGCCTCAGCCCAATACCCATTGGGGTGACGGGGTGGAGGAGGACATCCTGACCTTTGCCAATTTCCGACTGCCCCTCAACGATGCGGGGAGCAGCGAGATCTACAGCTTTGGGGGCTATGGCCACCGGGACGGCACCGGCAACGGGTACCGACGGACTGCTGGCAACAACCGGAATTGGCAGGAGATCTATCCGCTGGGCTTTCTTCCCGAGATCAACGGCAAGCCCACCGATTACTCGGCTGCCGCTGGTCTCCGGGGTCTGCTGTCCGGCTGGAGCTACGACCTTGGCGCCGAGTTCGGCCACAATGACTTCGAGTACAACATCCGCAACACCCTGAACGCCTCTCTGGGACCGTGTCTCGATGTTCCCTGCGCTCCGGGTCCGGACCGAGTGTTGGGCACGGCAGACGATCCGGGGATCCCCAACCAACTCTCGTTCTTTGCCGGCCGGGTACTGCGAGAGGAGTTCGTAACGGCGTTGAACGTGGCCCGGCCGGTGAGCATGGGTCTTCCCGCGCCGGTGAACCTCGCGTTCGGGGCGGTCTTCCGGCGGGAGAAATACGCCACTCGCGCAGGAGAGCTGGCCTCCTACATCAACGGGTTCCACTTCGATCAGGACAGCGCGGATGTAGCCCCGGCCGGCTCGTCGGTTTTCCCCGGCTTCACGCCGGCCGATGCCACCGAGCGGCACCGGAACAACTTCGGCATCTACGCCGACGCTGAGACCGATCTCACGTCCAAACTGCTGGTTAACGTGGCGGGGCGGTTCGAAAGCTACAGCGACTTCGGCGAGCGGCTCACCGGCAAGGTGGCTGCGCGGTTTCAACCCTCCGAGCGGGTGACCTTCCGCGCTGCCGCGAGCACCGGCTTCCGGGCTCCGGGCCTGAGCCAGATCGCCTTCGGCAAGGTCACTACCAACGTGATCGAGGGGGAGTTCATCGACGTCGGCGTCTTGCCGGTGGACCACCCGGCGGCCATCGCGCTCGGTTCGCGACCGCTGGAGGAGGAAACCGCGTTCAACTTCAGCGGTGGCGTGGCGGTCACGCCGGTGAACAACCTGACCTTTACCGCCGACTACTTCCACATCCGGATCGACAACCAGATCCTGCTGGGAGCCACCTTCGATGATGACGCGACGCTGGCGATCCTGAGCGCTGCCGGGTTTGACTTCGACGGAGTTCAGTACTTCACCAACGGCCTCGACACCCAGGCGCAAGGGGTGGACATCGCCGGGAATCTCAGAGTGCCGGCTGGGGCGGGCGGGACACTCGACCTCACGGCCTCCTTCAACGTCACTCGCAACGAGATCAGACACGTGGACCCGCTGCCGCAGGTTCTGGTGGACGCAGGCTCCACCGAACCCGGTCTGCTCGACTCGGTGACCACAATTGGCATTGAGGACGAGCGCCCCGACTGGCGCGGAACCCTGCAGGCCAACTTTACGGCCAGCCGGCTCAGCGCACTGGGGCGATTCTCATACTACGGCGGATTCTCCTCGGCCCAGCCGGGCTTTTGCGATCTGTGCCGGGAGAATTACGGCGGGAAAGGTCTGGTGGATGCCGAACTCGGTTACGGCTTCGATTTCGTGAAGCTCGCCGTCGGCGTGCGGAATCTTTTTGACACCTATCCCGACCAGCCCAGCTCGCAGGTGATAGTGGACGATGAGACGGGGGATAGAGCCATGGACTACAACAACAACTTCGGCACTTTCCCCTGGGCGGCGGCATCCCCCTTCGGCTATAACGGTCGGTACGTATACGCCCGGACGGAGATTCAGCTCGCGCGGTAGCGGGCTTGCTGCATGGCTGAGCGCTACGATCTGATCATCATTGGCGGTGGCCACAATGCTCTGGTCACCGCCGCGTACGTCGCCGGCCGCGGCGCCAAGGTCCTGGTCTTGGAGCGGCGGGAGGTACTGGGCGGCGCATGCGTCACCGAGGAGCTCTGGCCGGGCTTCAAGGTTTCGACCGCCGCCTACGTCAATAGCCTGCTCCGACCGGAGATCATTCGAGATCTCGAGCTCAAGCGGCACGGCTTCAAGATGCTGCCCCGCAATCCGTCGTCATTTACTCCCTTTCCCGATGGTCGTTCGCTGCTGCTCGGCCCCAACAAAACGCAGACTCGGGAGGAGGTTTCCAAGTTCTCCCCGAAAGACGCCGAGGCGTTGCCCAAGTACGAGGCGATGCTGGAGCGGGTGGCGGCATTTCTGGAGCCCACCCTGCTCCAGACGCCGCCCAACCCATGGTCGTTCCGACCCGGCAATCTCCTGAAGCTCGCCCGCCTGGGCATGAGCTTTGCCCGGTTGGGCACTGAGGGGCAGCGGGCTATCGAGATCCTGACGGGAGCGGCCACCCCGATCCTGGACCGGTGGTTTGAATCGGAGCAGCTCAAGGTCACGCTCGCCACCGATGCCATCATCGGCGCCATGGCCTCGCCGTCTATGCCAGGCACAGCTTACGTCCTTTTTCATCACATCATGGGCGAGTGCGACGGCATTCGAGGCGTGTGGGGCTATGTCCGGGGCGGAATGGGCGGGATCAGCAACGCCATTGCGTCGGCGGCACGGGAGCGGGGAGCCGAGATCCGAACCAACGCGGAGGTCACTCGAATTCTGGTTCGCCGGGGTGAAGCGGTTGGGGTGGTCCTCAAGGATGGGACCGAGTTCACCGGCCGGCGAGTCGCATCGGGAGCCGATGCCCACGTCACCTTCCTCAAGCTGCTCGGTGGGAAAGAGCTTCCCGCGGATTTCGTGCAGGCGGTGCGCAACATCGATTACACCAGTGCCAGTCTCAAGATCAACGTTTCGCTGAGTGAGCTGCCTGACTTCAAGGCCGCTCCCGGCACCGAGCCCGGCCCGCAGCACCGCGGCACCATCCACATCTCGCCCACCATCGATTACATCGAGCGGGCATACGACAACGCCAAATACGGATGTCCCTCGGAGTTCCCCATCATCGAGGCCACCATCCCGTCGGTGCTGGACGATTCCCTGGCTCCTCCGGGTAAGCACGTGATGTCGATGTTCACCCAGTACTTCCCCTATAAGCTTGCCCCCGGCCTGTCCCTGCAGGAGGAGAAAGAGAAGTACGCCGAGCGCTGCTTCGACTTGATGAACGAGTACGCACCGAACTTCCGGCGATCCGTGATCGGGCGACAGGTGCTCTCTCCCGCCGACCTCGAGCGGCGCTTCGGGCTCACCGGCGGGAACATCATGCAAGGGACCATGTCGCTGAGCAGTCTCTCGTTCATGAGGCCGGTGCCGGGCTACGCCGACTACAGAACTCCGATCCGGGGGCTGTATCTCTGCGGCGCCGCGACCCACCCCGGAGGTGGGGTCATGGGGGCCTGCGGCTACAACGCGGCCCGCGAAATCCTGCGCGACATGCGGACCCGAACTCCACGGAAATTCCCCGATGCCACGGCATCAACTCACAGTCAGTGAAGGACTGGCCCGGCTGCCCGGTCCTCATGGCGAGCGGTATGTCGAGCTCTTCAGCCACGGCACCCTGAGTGTCGAGTTGTACGCACCCCGGCAGCATGATCCCCAATCCCCCCACACGCGCGACGAGGTGTACGCCGTGGCGCAGGGCAGCGGCATGTTTCGCAATGGCAAAGAGCGGCACCCGTTCAACCCGGGCGACGTACTCTTCGTGCCGGCGGGTGTCGAGCACCGTTTCGAGGACTTCACCGAGGACCTGGCCATCTGGGTCTTCTTCTACGGGCCCGAAGGGGGCGAGGCTCCTCCGCGTTAACCAGAGAAATACATGACCGATATCTCAGCCCAGCTCCGGGAGCTCGACCGGGCGCGAGGCCGGGTGGCGCTCAGCCTCACTGCAGCCATGGTGGTCATGTATTTCGGGTTCATCCTGCTGGTAGCCTTCGGCCGGCAGATCCTGGCTCGGCGGGTGATGCCGGGGCTGACGGTGGGCATCCTGCTAGGCGCCCTCGTTATCGCCGTCTCCTGGGTCCTTACCTGGGTTTATGTGCGTTGGGCCAATACCCACTACGACCCGAAGGTACGGTCGCTGGCCGCCAGGCATTCCCCATGATCCAGGCACCCACGGCTAGCAGCATAGGGCGGCCCCACGCGGTGGCCATGGTTTTCTTCTTCATTTTCATCGCCATCACGCTTGCGATCACCTGGTGGGCGGCGCGACGCACCCGCACCACCGAGCACTTCTATGCGGCGGGGCGCACCGTGAGTGCAGGTCAGAACGGATTGGCCCTGGCGGGTGATTACATGAGTGCCGCTTCGTTTCTGGGCATTGCCGGACTGGTCTCCACGACCGGTTTCGATGGCCTGATCTATTCAACCGGATGGCTGGTGGGGTGGCCGGTGGTGCTGTTCCTCATCGCGGAGCCGCTCCGCAATCTGGGCCGGTACACCTTTTCCGACGTGGTCGCGATGCGGCTGCGGCAGACGCCGGTGCGAATTGCCGCGGCGCTCGGCACGCTCGCGACGGTGACCCTTTACCTGATTGCGCAGATGGTGGGCGCCGGCGGTTTGATCCGGCTGATGTTTGGCTTCAGCTATGAGCATGCCATCATCCTGGTCGGCATCGTGATGATCGGGTATGTACTGTTTGGCGGCATGATCGCCACGACCTGGGTGCAGATCGTGAAGGCAGTGCTGCTCATGACTGGAGCCCTGCTGCTCGCGCTACTGGTGCTGCTGCGGTTCGGGATGAGTCCGGCAGCGGTCTTTGCTACGGCGGCCGAGCGTTACGGTGAGGGTGTACTGGTGCCGGGCAAACTGGTCTCGAATCCACTGGACGCAATCTCGCTGGGTATGGCGTTGATGTTCGGGACTGCCGGGTTGCCTCACATTCTCATGCGTTTCTACACCGTCCCCGATGCAAGAGCGGCGCGTACTTCCGTGTTCGTCGCCACCGGGCTCATCGGATTGTTCTACCTGCTGACCTTCATCCTCGGCTTCGGTGCGATGGTACTGGTCGGACCCGAGGCCATCAGAGCCGTGGATAAGGGTGGGAACATGGCGGCTCCGCTGCTGGCTGAGCTGCTGGGTGGCACACCATTTCTTGGGTTCATTGCAGCGGTGGCGTTCGCCACCATTCTAGCAGTGGTCGCGGGCCTGACACTCTCGGGCGCCGCAGCACTGTCCCACGATCTGTGGGTCAGTGTAGTGCGGAAGGGGCGGGTTCAGGAGGGCGAGCAGCTGAGGGTGGCGCGGCTGGCGACGGTGGCGCTGGGAATCCTGGCCGTGGTGCTGGGCATCACTTTCAAGGGACAGAACGTCGCTTTTACCGTGTCGCTGGCCTTTGCCATCGCGGCCAGTGCCAACTTTCCCGCACTGGTGCTCGCGATCTTCTGGCGGGGCTACACCACTGCCGGAGCGGTGACGAGCATGACCGTGGGGACGATCGTGACTCTGGTGCTGATCTATCTCTCGCCCACGATCCAGGTCGACCTGCTGGGGAAAGAAAGCGCCTGGTTCGGGCTCAAGAACCCGGCACTCATCACCATTCCGCTCTCGTTCTTGGCCGGAATTCTGGTGTCTCTACTGGTCCCTGAGCCCAGGGCCAGGGAAGCATACGCGGCTGTCGAGCGCCGGATACATCTGGGCGCTGCTGGGGAGTGAAGCGCTACTACGACCCCGCACCGGCTCCCAGCGCCTTGAGCACCTGGCGATCGAACTGCACCGACAGGCTCTCCCGCCCGGAATACGGCCCCGGCTGGTATGCTCGCGACTGCACCCCGAGCTGGCTCTGCTCGCAGATGTGCCAGTCCTGCCGGTTGGTCATGTCCCAGAACTCAACCCCGTCGTCGGGATTGCAATCAGGATTGTTGAGACTGTCGGGATGAAAGAGCCAGGAGCAGAAGATTCGGGTGCGGTCCGGAGCCTCGGGCCAGAGGGTATGAAACATCACGTAATCTGGATGCAGGCTCAGCAACATGTTGGGAAAGAGCGCGTAATAGTACACCCGATTGAGATCCTCGTCGGGCAGGTCACCCACCATCAAGCCGCAGGATCGGCCACTCATGGTCATGCTCTCGTGGCCTTCGTTGATCACCATAAACCCCCCGGTGAACGGCCCCTCGATCAGGTCGTTCTCGCCGCTGGTGGGTGGAGTCAGCTTGGCCAGCGGAGGGTGAACCGGTCCGCAGTGATAGCACTCAGAGTAATTCTGGAATAACAGCTTCCAGTTGGCTCGCACCTCGTACTCGATGCTGCGGGCGACGACCAGCTTGGGGAGGTTGAAGCGGGTGAACCGCCGGATCAGTGGCTCGTATGCCTGCGCAAATGGCTCCGGCTCTTCGGCAAGATTGATGAA
>DASRIN010000572.1:0-2191 GCA_035649975.1 Gemmatimonadales bacterium | reverse complement strand
AACGGACCTGGAGTTCCGCCCCCGCGCCCCGCCCCTTGGTAGTGTCGGCCCCCTGGCCGAGCAACAACTGCGGGAGAAGGAGGAGGCAGACGGCGGCGACGACGGCGCGCGTCACGCTAGAGGATTGGACCCATTAGACTTGAGGTGAGAGAGAACCCAAAATATAATCGGGCGCTGAAGCCCCACAACATCGGGAAAACGGACCTGGTGCGACTGCTCCACCGCTATCTCCTCCGCCAGCTCGCGGCGCCGTTCTGCTTCGCGCTGGCAGCGCTGACCAGCCTGATGCTGTTGAGCCAGGTGGCCAAGAAATTCGGCGCGCTGGTGGGCAAGGGCCTGCCCTGGAGGGTCATCGCGGAGGTATTCGCGCTAAGCCTGCCGTTCATCATCGCCATGACCCTTCCCATGGCGGTGCTCCTCGCGGTGCTCTACGCCTTCAGCCACCTCGCCGCCGACAACGAGCTCACCGCCATGCGGGCCAGCGGGATCAGCGTGTACCAGGTCCTGGTTCCGGTGCTGCTCTGGGGCCTGGTCATGTCGGCATTCAACTTCGTCTTCGTGGACCAGGTGCTCCCCCGCAGCAACGCCCGACTCCGCGGGCTACTGATCGACATCGGGCGGAAGAAACCCACGTTCGAGCTCCGGGAGCAGGTGATCAACGAGGTGCCGCCATCGCAGTACTTCCTGCGGGCCGGCCGGATCGACGCGGCGACGGGCCGCCTGAAGGACATCACCATCTACGACGTAGGCGGCGAGACGAACCGGCGGATCATCTACGCCGACAGCGGCCAGATGGCCTACGGCGAAGGTCAGACCGACCTCAACCTGCGCCTGTACGACGGCTCGATTCACCAGTACCGGCCTACGGACCCGCTGACGTTTCAGCTCACTTACTATCGCATCAACAACATCCGGGTGAAGGACGTCTACGACGAGCTCGTCCGGAACAGCACCGAGACCGTCCGCGGTGACCGGGAGATGAGTACCTGCGAGATGCTCGCGGTGATCCGAGAGGCCCACACGGAGATGCGCGGCGCCGGCCAAGACCGCCGCGGGCTGCTGGTGGACGACCTCCGTACCCTGCTCAGTCTGCCGGGGGTGGGACCGCTCCCACCGGACCGGACCGTCGAGCACCCCCCGGCGTACTGCCGCTGGATGGACTACCTCCAGGGGACCCTCGCACCCCCCAAGACGGCGGAACAGGCGTTGTCCACACAGCCGTCTGCCGTAGAACAGCAGGGTGCCAGTCTGGCCGATCAGGTCGCCGCCGAGCGCCTGCAGCCGGCCGTTCCGGCGCAGGTCCAGCAGCCGGCGGCCTCGCCGCTGATCCAGCAGCCGGCGGCCCCGCCGCAGGCCAAGCCAGCGGTCCCCCCGCGGCCCCGCCCGCAACTCGTTCCGGGGCAGGGCTCCAAGCCCCGACCCGGCACCCCGCAGGCCCGTGCGAAGGCGCCGCCCCAGGCACCGGCGGCGGAGCGCGGCCCGGGCGGCTCGCCGCCCGCGCTCAAGTTCCCCAAGCCGACGCCTGTCGCGGGCCGGGTGCAGCTCTCCAACTGGGCCCAGGTCGCTACCGCTGCCGACCGCGCCAAGGAGGCCGACCGCCGAGCCGACCGGTACGCGGTCGAAGTGCACAAGAAGTGGTCGATCAGTTTCGCCTGCATCTCCTTCGTGATCGTCGGCATCGTGATGGCCGTCCGGTTCCCCCGCGGCGGCATCGGGCTGGTCATCGGAGGCGGGATGCTGGTGTTCTCGATCCACTACGTCGGGCTCACGGCCGGCGAGAGCCTGGCCGATCGGGGGCTCATTCCGCCCTGGGTCGCCATGTGGGCGCCGAACATCATTCTGACGGTGCTGGGGCTGATCGGTCTGCTGCGCCTGCGAGTCGAGTCGGGATCGACCCGCGGCGGTGACTTCCAGGAAGTGCTCGACGCGGCGCGGCACCTGTACCGCCGTGTACTCCGGCGGCCGGCGCCCGCGGGCTGAGCCGCATGATCCGTACGCTCGATCGCTACGTTTTCTCCAGCTGGGTCCGCATCTTCGTGCTGACGGCGCTGGGCTTTCCGCTGATCTCGATCCTGATCAACCTGACCGACACCCTCAACAGGCTGCTGGACCGAGGGCTCACGATGCGGCAGATCGTGGTCAGCTACGTCTACTCGATACCGGAAAACGCCTTCATCGTAATGCCCGCGGC
>DASRIN010000571.1:0-2781 GCA_035649975.1 Gemmatimonadales bacterium | reverse complement strand
ACGAGCGACAGCGCCGCGATCAGCCGTTGAGCGTAGGCCAGCTTGGGAAGCACAGTTCCCGGGGACCCGGTCCATGCCATGCTGCGACTGGTGTCGGCCACGATCATGGCTCGCAGGTTGGTCTCTTCCTCGAACTGTTTGACGTACAGGCGATCATTGCGGCCCAGAATCTTCCAGTCGACGTAGCGCAACTCGTCGCCCGCCTGGTACATCCGGTGCTCGGCGAACTCCACCGAGAATCCCCGGCGGGGTGAGCGATGCAGCCCGCTGAGGAATCCTTCGACCACGCCTTCGGTGATGATCTCGAGACCACCCAGCTTGGAAACCTCAAGAGGATCAAGCAGGTCCAGCCGGGCGCGGGAGGAGGGACGGTCAGAGCGCTGCATGGGCAGCGCAACGTATCCGGGCCCGAGGGGAGAAGTCAAACAGAGATGGTGGCATACACTTCCATAGTAATGAAACTCGAATTGGGGCTGGATCGTAGCTTCGTACTAATGCGACTGCTTCGGGGGGGCCTCACTCTGGTTCCAACGCTGCTGGCGGCACAGGCGCCCTTTCCGTCGGACGGCCGAGTTCCACCGGGGAGGGCTCCGCCCGGATGGCACCGGATCAACGGCAAGAAGGCCAGCCGGCTGGTTCGACTACTCTTCCATCTGGGTACAGCGGTGGCAAACCAGTCTCAGCGTCCCCGCTGGAACGCCGAGAGCTATCGCCGGAATCGTGGAACAGAACTAACGTCCCTCACCTCATTGGATAATCCGCATGCGGCTTACAGCCTTGCAAGGAATTGTTTTGCTCACCGTCCCCGCGCTTCTGGCGGCCCAGACCAGCGCGCCACTCAGCCGGGCCGCGGCTACCATCACCGCCAAGGATGTTGCCCACCGGATCGGGATCATCGCTCACGACTCGATGATGGGACGGGATACGCCGAGCCCGGGTTTGGAGCGCACGGCAGAGTATGTCGCCAGCCAGTTTCGCCGCTTCGGACTTCGGCCCGGTGGGGATGACGGCTCCTGGCTGCAGCACTATCCGATTCGCCGGCACCGGCTCGATCTCGATCGCTCCTGGGTGGTGTTCGCCACCGAGAAGGGTGCGGACTCGGCGGGGTTTACGAAGTCGGCGCGGTACGACGGGGGGCCGGTTCCGGAAAAGCCGGTAACGGGCACTGCGGTGCTGGTGGGAGGCAATCACACTGCCGAATCGGTGGAGAAGGTGCAGGTGAAAGACAAGATGGCGGTCTTTGTCCCCGCTGTTGGTGCCGACCCCGAAACCCTGCAGCAGGTGCTGCGGGTTCTCTACCTGTCCGCACCAAGAGCGCTGGTGGTGGTGAGCAGCCTCGATTCGGGCACCTTTGCCCGCCAGCTGCCTCGGTACGCCCCCGAGCGGATCGTCGTCGGGTTGCCACCCGACCGGCCGGTGGCAGTCCAGGTCGCGGCGCCAGCCATCGCCGGCTCGCTGGCCAATGCCGGCGTCAATCTGGACCAGGTGCGTACATCCACCCGGCCAGTAGCCCGTGAGCTGCAGGGGCTCGAGGTAACGCTCGCCCTGAGCGACTCAACGACCTCGTCCTTAACGGCTGCAAACTCGGTCGGCATCCTGGAAGGCTCGGACCCGAGCCTGAAGAACGAGTACTTAGTGTACTCCGCTCACATGGACCACATCGGGATCACCCCGGGGCGGGCCGACAGCATCAACAACGGGGCCGACGACGATGCCTCAGGCACCGTGGGCGTGATCGAGCTGGCGGAGGCATTCAGCCGGCCGGGAGCCAGGCCCCGCCGGTCGGTCATCTTTCTGACCGTGAGTGGAGAGGAGAAGGGGCTCTGGGGCAGCAACTTCTTCACCACTGACCCTCCGGTGCCCATAAAGCAGATCGTGGCTGACATCAACATTGACATGATCGGTCGCAACTGGGCGGATACCATCGTGGCGATCGGTAAGGAGCACTCGGACCTGGGAGCTACCCTGGACCGGGTGAACGCCACCCATCCGGAGCTGAGGATGACCGCCATCGACGACCGGTGGCCGGCGGAGAGGTTTTATTTCCGCTCGGATCACTACAATTTCGCCCGGCGGGGCGTGCCGATTCTGTTTTTCTTCAACGGAGTTCACGAGGACTACCACGAGGTCACCGACTCACCGGAGAAGATCAACAGTGAGAAGGAAGCGCGGATTCTCAAGCTGCTCTTTTACCTGGGAAACGAGATCGGCAATGCGAGCAAGCGGCCGGAGTGGAGGCCAGAATCGCGGAAGGAAATTGTGGAGGAGACACCATAACCGGGAAGCCGGAGGGTCTCATTGACCCTCCGACCCTCCGACCCTCCTTCCGTCCGCCCTCGTCAAGAGAACCCCCGCAACAATGAGCACCGCACCCACTCCCTGGAGCGGATGCGGGCGCTCGCCCAGCAGAATCCAGGCGCCGGCGGCGGCGAACAAGGGCGTCACACACATGTAGATCGCGGTGCGGGTCCCTCCGACCGCTTTCACACTCCGGTTCCACAGCAGGTACGCGACCACCAGCGACAGCACGGCCGCGTAGGCGAGACCGGCCCAGCTCTCCAGCCGGATCGAGCCCCAGTCCAGCTGGACCAGGCCAGGAATTCCCACCAGCACCAGGCCCGGTGTACCAGCGAGGGTGGTGACTGTCGTGACCTGAAGCGAGCTGATTCCCTGGGGCACAGCTCGGAGTCCTACGGTGTATCCGGCCCAGAACAGCACGGCCAGCACGGTGAGCGCGTCGCCCAGCAGGGTGGCGGTACTGAAGCCGACTCCCCGCGTCGC
>DASRIN010000570.1:0-7076 GCA_035649975.1 Gemmatimonadales bacterium | reverse complement strand
AAGCAACACCTATCCTGATTCACACCGACCTGGCCGTGGTTGCCGAGGATCTCCAGTTAGTCCACCGCTCCTACCTTGCGTATGAGGGCCTACGACATCTGGATGAGTCGCCACTGAACACGCTCTTGATCCAGAACTTCGTGACCGGGTGTACCACGCTGTTTAATCGGGCGCTGCTCAAAGCGGCCGTGCCCATCCCCAGCGTGATCATGCACGATTGGTGGTTGGCACTGTGCGCGGCGGCACTCGGCGAGGTACGCTGGGTGGCGGAGCCCCTGGTGCTGTATCGCCAGCATGCACGAAACGCCATGGGCGCAGTGGGGCAAAGAAGAGCGCTGTGGCACTCGCTGCGGAATCCCGTTGCCTCTTGGCTCCGGGCCGACGTGCTCCTGGATCAGGTGGTCGATCAGGCGCGAGAACTGGCGCAGCGAATTGAACAGGAAGAGCGGGGAAGTCTCGCCGCGGCCCACTCGCTCAGGGTTTTACGCGATTTCTGCGGCGCCTTCAACGAGGGAGACGGACTCGCCCGGCTGCGAGTGCTCTCCCGCCACCGCATCCGCCCACGTACGTTCTTACCTTACCCAGTTCGCTTCTATGCTCGGGTGCTGCTATGGACCCGGGCGACTCATTCACCTAAAGGAAGCACCGCATGACGCTCGCCCGAGGGACTGCGGAAGTGGTAGAGCTGCCGGTCCGAGTATATGTCGGCAGCCAGGAAGCTCAGATGCTGGCAGTTAAAGTGCTGGAGTTCTCGATCCGGAAGCGCACCACCGCCGAGGTGGTCGTGTATCCCCTCCACGAAGCTCGAGTGGAGTTCCCGCTGCCCAAGGACAGGGGGAACCGACCCCGGACCCCATTCTCGTTTCAGCGTTTCTATATCCCGGCTCTGAAAGGCTTCCGGGGACGGGCCATCTACCTCGATTCAGACATGCAGGTCTTTCGCGACATCATGGAACTCTGGACCTTGCCATTTGAAGGCGCCGATTTGTTGGCGGCCCGGGAACCCGGGGACAGTGCACGGCGGCCTCAATTCAGCGTGATGCTGCTAAACTGTGAGGAGCTGAGGTGGGACCTCGCTGGTATTGTGGCCGCACTGGACCGAGGGGAGCTGACGTACGAAACACTCATGTATGACATGGCGGTGGCCCGGAAGATTCGCACTGCCATCGACCCCTCGTGGAATTCGCTGGAGCGATATCAGGAGGGCGAGACGGGGTTGCTTCATTACACCGACATGCCCACCCAACCATGGGTCTCCGCTAACAATCCCAATGGCGCCCTCTGGATCCGAGATCTCCGCCGAGCGGTGACGGACGGCTTCATCCCGCGGGGGTATGTCGAAGATCATGTCCGGCAGGGCTTCGTTCGGCCTTCTCTCCTCTACCAGCTCGACCACGATGTGGATGATGCGCGAGACCTGCCCCGACAAGCCCGGGCCTTGGACGCGGAGTATGTCGCTCCGTTCCAGCGGATGGAGATCGGTCGGAGTCGTAGCCGCAAGCTACTCAGTGGCGTACGCAGCGCCATTCGGCGGCTGGTTCCCAGCCGGGAGTAGCTGCTGCGACCGCAGTCGCTGTCCGAGAAAGTACTGGAGTCTGCCCGCCGGGTGATTCGGATGGAGGCCGCGGCGGTGGCGGCTCTCGAAGGCCGTCTGGGCGACCCCTTCGTACAAGCAGTCGAAGCTATTCTACGGGCGCCTGGCCGGGTGATCGTTTCAGGCGTTGGAAAATCCGGCATCATTGGGCATAAGATCGCCGCCACTCTGACGTCGACGGGGAGCCCGGCGATCTTTCTGCATCCGGTGGACGCCTTGCACGGTGATCTGGGTATCGTGAGCCCCAAAGATGTCGCCCTGCTGCTGTCCAAGAGCGGTGAATCCGATGAGCTGACGGGACTGATGGAAGGGCTCGGCCGGGTAGGAGTGACCATCGTGGCCCTTACCGGGAACCCTGAATCGGCTCTCGCACGCCAGGCCCACATCGTCCTCGACTGCGCGGTGGGGGAGGAGGCCTGTCCCCATGATCTCGCTCCCACCTGCTCGACCACGGCGGCACTCGCCCTCGGCGATGCGCTAGCCATCACGTTGCTGCTTCAGCGAGGGTTCAAGCAGGAGGATTTCGCCCGGCTGCATCCGGCTGGCGTTCTCGGTCGGCGGTTGATCCGGGTTCGGGACGTGATGATTACGGGTGGGATTCCGGTGCTGCCACCCACGGCGACGATGCGCGAATGTGTCGTGCTCCTGGCGGAGAAGCGGGGAACGGTGGCCGTGGTCGATCAGGATGGGAAACTGCTGGGAGTGGTCACCTCCGGCGATCTCACCCGACTCATGGAACGGCAAGAGGATTTCCTGAGCGTCCCGGTCAGGCATGTCATGACGACATCTCCTCGGACGACTCAACCCGATCAACTCGCGGCCGCTGCCGTGGGGCTGATGGAACGCCACGGCGTCATGGCGCTTCCAGTGCTGGACGACCAACGCCGGGTGGTGGGGCTGGTGCATCTCCATGACCTGATGCGAGCCCGCGCGGTGTGACCGCTGGCGATTCAGTCGTTCGTGTCGATGTGACGCGCCCGTCGCGCCTCAGGTCAATTAAACCCGGGCAGGCAGCCACCTCGTGAACTGATTCACCTCCGGTCGAATCCAGCTAGGCTTGCATCAGAACGGGACTTAGCTATGTTCGCGGTTACCTCGCGCCGGGCAGACGGACCGGCGCAATAATTTGCAGCGCGTGGCGTAGCTCTTGCGCTGGCGCTTGTGCGGCCCAGCCGGGCCATCAAGGCATCCGGCAGCGAGACGGCCATCCGGGTCCCCCTTTGCCGGAGTTGGTGCACGTGGAACTCGCCTCATGTCGCCGGTAAGTCCATCCGCAGCTAGCCCCAAGGTTCGCCCCGACTCGCCCGCGGCGGATGAGGTGCGCACCCCCCTTCCCGCCAAAAGTGCTCCTGCCGTCTGGACCTCACTCGAGCGATTGGCCCTGAGCCGGCACGCTCCGCAGATGATGCGGAAGCACTTGGTTCGCTCCCTGGTTCGGGTGACCGTGCTCATGGCCGGTGACGCGGCTGCGCTGCTGATGCTTCGAGTTCTGTTGCGAGGTATCCGCGATGGGGGCTGGTTAGGGGGGGCAACGGCGGATCTCCTCACGAATCTCATACCACCCGGCGCCCTTCCTCTGGTTCAGTTGCTTCCCGCGGTCCTGCTCGGCCTCATCGTGCTGGACACATACGGTGCCAGTGACAGTCGGCGGGATTCCGGCCGAATCATGGCGGGGGCAACCCTGGGTCTGGGGCTGCCATTCTGGGGTTACCTGTGGGTGCATTTCTCTCCTCTGGCTCTCCCCGGCTTCGTATTACTCGCAACCATCGTCAGCATTACCCTGATCATCGAGCGACACCTCATCGACAGTGCGGTTCGCAGGCTCTGGCCGATTGGACCAGGCGCCGCCCGAGCGCTGCTGATCGGCTCTAGCGGCGACATCCTACGCGCTCTGGAGCATCCCGCGCTTGCCGATGGCCGGGAGTTTCGGTTGGGAGGCGCGTTCGACCCGGCCAACCCGCCCCTCAACCAGAGCAAGGGTGGCTTCCGTCGACTCTGTAAGAGCATCAAGCAATACCGGGCCGACACCCTCGTGCTCACCGGCAGGCTGGACGACGAAGGCTTTGCCGTGGTGATGGAAGCGGCCGGAGCGGCAGGCTGTCAATTATATGCCCTGAGCCGATCGTTTCTCCTCGGCGGACTCGAGTTTCAGACGGTTTGGCGCCGGGGCGCGGCGTTAGTCTCACTCAACCGGCCAAGCCTGCGGGGGCGGCAGCTACTGCTGAAGCGGGCGATGGACCTGACTATCTCGAGCCTCGGCCTGATTGTGTTGAGCCCCATTTTCCTCGGCGTCGCCGCCGGGGTGCGGCTGTCTTCGTCGGGGCCCATCTTCTTTCGTCAGACTCGGGTAGGATTGGGGGGCAAGCGGTTCAAGATCAGCAAATTCCGGAGTATGGTGGACGACGCGGAAGCACAGCGCAGCGATCTGGAACCGCAGAGCCTCTACACTGACGCGCGGCTCTTCAAAGTCAAAGACGACCCGAGGGTGACCCGGCTGGGCAACTTCTTGCGGCGAACCAGCCTAGATGAACTGCCACAGTTGTGGAATGTTTTCCGGGGAGACATGTCACTCGTCGGTCCCCGGCCGCCCCTGCCGTGCGAGGTGGATCTCTACGAGGACCATCATTATACCAGATTTGATGTGAAGCCGGGGATCACCGGCCCATGGCAGGTGAGCGGCCGGAACAGCATTACCGACTTCGAAGAAGTGATCCAGCTGGAGACCAGTTACATCCGCGGTTGGAGCATCTGGAAGGATCTCGGTATCCTCCTCAAGACAGTACCGGTGGTGCTGTTCATGCGCGGGGCGCACTGAATCCCTCACGCCGGCCCCGCAACACAGCTCGGTGATAGCGGGCCTTCGCTGCCCTGCCTGCGGCGGCTGATAGCAACGCTCCAGCGAACGGGCGAGCTCCTTGATACAGTACGAACCACCACGGATATCCGTGCTTTCGGAGCACTCGTCCCATTCCCCTTCCATAGCTCTCGGCCCGCGCTACGCCTGCTGAGTCGAAAACCGGTAAGGTTCTGGGATGGTGGACCAGGAGCGTCGGATCATACGAGATAGGCAGGCCGGCCGCCAGCACTCGCAGCGGGTAGTCGACGTCCTCAGAAGACTCCCACGGCGTGCCGGAGCCGAGACCCAGGGTTTCATCGAAGCCGCCTACC
This sequence comes from Gemmatimonadales bacterium, assembly GCA_035649975.1. GTDB lineage: Bacteria > Gemmatimonadota > Gemmatimonadetes > Gemmatimonadales > GWC2-71-9 > CAVVWJ01. The sequence goes on along the minus strand of DASRIN010000570.1, from coordinate 2,314 downwards.
CGCTCGACTGTCGCCCGGCTGAGAAATAAGGCATTGGAGTTACAGCGGCGCCACACGTTGAACTTGTCGACGGAGCCGGCGCGGAGATCCCATCGGGGAAACGCAGAATGGCCATCTGCGTCAACCGGCCGGCCGGCGAGCCCTCCTAAGAAAGGATCTACCCGGAAACGCTCGACTACCCGGCCGAGGAGCGTTCTAGGATACCAGCTGTCGTCGTCGGGGAAGGCGACGAGATCTCCACTCGCAGCTGCCAGTCCGATGTTCCGAGCGCGCGAGAGTCCCGGCTGCGACCTCAAGCGCAGCACTGGAAAGGGTTGCTGGGAAATAAGACTGGAAAGTGGGCCGTCCTGCTGACTCTGATCGACCAGGATCAGCTCCACATTGCGATAGGTTCCCCCGGCGAGGGAATCGAGGAAGACGCCGAGCCGGTCGGCTCTAGCCCCCAACGTACCCATAACCAGAGAGATCCTCACGCTACTGGCCCGAGCGAGTGCGCTGTAACATCCGGCTGAGCGAGAGGACCAGGCGGGGTGAGGTCATGGCCGCCAGAATTCCCGCTACGGCGCCCAAACGGTGCCTGGGAGTCGTCCCCCGTGACAGGATGGCCCGACCAAAGGGCAGAATCGCTCGGCCACGCTGGCCCATGACGAGACGATACTTGCCTTCGAAATAGGGCCGGCTGCGATATCTTTCCTCGAGCGCTCTGGCGGGATTCAGTGCCAGGGCATCCAGCTCCAGGCTGCTCACACCACGAGAGAGCAGGTTCGCGTGCTCGGCATGCAGGTACTCAAGGAAATGTTGCCGTAACCGCTCCACAGTCGAGTACTCACTAGCCCAGTACACCGAATCGGGGTGGCGGCGCCATTTGCCTAGCACGAATGGGATCCGGACAAAATCTCCCTTCGTTGCCAGCTTCAGCCAGGTGGGATAATCCACCAAGGGAAGGCTCCCATCGACAAAGCCGCCAATGCTCAAAAGATCGCTCCGCCGGATCATCACCGTGTTTGCCCCGAAGGACTTGAGGGCCGAAAAAAACCTGAGGTTCTCCTTCAGGCCCGACCGTGCGACACCCGCAGCATCCGCCAGCCCGTGCCGGATGATTAGAAATTCCTCGGCAGTAATCTCATCGTAATCAGCATAACACAGCGCCACTGTTCTGTCGGCGAACACCGGCACCTGCCGGGCCAGCTTGGTCGGGACCCACTCGTCATCGCCCTCGAGAACGGCAATCAGCTCACCCCGGCAGAGACTCAGTCCTTCGTTATACGTTTCGCATAGCCGGGCGGCGCCGTAGTTCGCCTGATGCTGGACCAGCTTGATCCTGGGGTCCCGCGCGGCAAACTTTTGCACGATGCCCGCAGTATTGTCCGGGGAAGCGTCATCGATCACGATCAGCTCCCATGCTCTGTAGCTTTGAGCCAGGACGGAGCGCAGGCAGTGCTCGATGAATTGTTCGTGGCGAAACGTGGGAGTAACGATTGATACCAGGGGCTCAGGCATCACTGACGGCTCGCAAACAGCAACACCCTCGGGCCATTGCGCTCGAGGCGGGTTTCCACCAGCTCCACTCTGGCAAAGCCACTCTCCTTGAGCAAGTCAGTTATGACATCCAGTGTCAGCCACTTGGAATGAGGATAGAGGCCGCTGAATACGTCGCCTGCTCCTTGCTCCCCGAATTGTTTGTACGGATACTGCCGGCCATTCACCACATAGGAGAAGCTGGTCTCTTCCGGCAGGGCATAGTGAGTGTCCAACATCATCCCCAGCCGGATGAAATGCCCAAGATCGAGCAGGTGCCGCACCGGGTCTCTCAGATGGTACAGCACTCCCACATGGTGTAAAACGTCGGCCCGGAGGAAGTCAACTGGGGCGGGGTACTGTTCCACGTCGTGTAGAAACACCGTGGGCCTATAGCCGTAGAAGGCGGTCCGCACGATCGTTTTGGTGACGTTCTCGATCCGGCCGTCCACAGCCGTCACCTGCCGGGCGAACTGGCAAAGCCCCGCAGTGTGGATGCCTTCGAAGCAGCCTACCTCAAGCACATGCTTGTCGAGCAGCGCGAAGCGCTGATTCAGCAGGAGAATGCGCCGGTCCGGTACTTCCTGGGGCCGGTCTCGCTTGCCCGCCCAACTGAGGCCGCCAAAGCGCCGCCCCCGACTATCCACGGTGAAGGCGTTCCACTGCAGCAGGTCGTTGAGCCGAGTCAGATCATCATCGCTGAGGGCTTCGATCAGCGCGATCTGGTGCCGGTTCTCGGTATACCCGGCTAAAGGGACTCGCGACCGCGCGAGACTTCGCATCCGGTAGCTCAGAG
>DASRIN010000569.1:0-2099 GCA_035649975.1 Gemmatimonadales bacterium | reverse complement strand
AAGCGGGAAGGTCCTGATGTGCTGGGGATCCATCCCGAAACCGGCGAGCCGATCATGGTGCTCACCGGACAATACGGTCCCTATGTTCAGCTGGGTCCCGTAAACGACGACAATCCCAAGCCTCGGCGCTCGAGCCTGCCCAAGGGGATGAAACCCGAGGATGTGACGCTGGAAACCGCCGTCGGCCTGCTCGCCCTGCCGAGACTTCTGGGGAGCCACGCCGAAACCGGCGCCAAGATTCTCGCGGGGCAGGGGAGATTCGGACCCTACATCGTTCTCGACAAGGGAAAAGAAGGAAAGGACTACCGGTCCCTCAAGGGTGAGGACCATGTGCTGACCGTCACCCTCAAGCGTGCCCTCGAGCTTCTGGCGCAACCCAAGGTCGGGCGAGGCCGCCGCGCCGCGCCGGCACCGCTCAAGGAGCTGGGGCCCCACCCCGCCGACAAAGCGCCGGTGGCGCTTTTCGACGGCCAGTACGGACCCTATGTCAAGCACGGGAGCGTGAGCGCTTCCATCCCCAAGGGCAGCGATCCCGCCAAAGTGACTTTGTCCGAGGCGGTCGAGCTGCTCGCCGCCAAGAAAGGCCGGGGTCCAACCCCGACCCGCCGGAAGCGGGTGGCCCGCCGGGGTTAAGGGCCTCTGAACGCGTTCTCCGCCAACCTGATGGCGTATCTGCTTCCCATCCCTCTATATTTATGAATCTGCTGTAATCTTTTTCGACAGGACGCCGCCATAATGCCCCTGGGAGCATGAGCGCGCTTTCCCGTTGGCTGAATCAGTCACTGGGGCGGAGAATCGCCTTCATGGTGAGTCTCCTGCTCGTGATGACCGGTGGTGCGCTCGTCGCTGTCTTTTACATCCAAGTGCAGAGAGTGACCAAGAGGACCACGGGGGAGCGACTCCGTCTCCTTGCCGGTCAGCTTTCCGAGATGCTGGGACGCGGCCCCGGGACCGCGGTCACCGAGCTTTCGCGCATTGCCGCCGATCCCGAAGTCATCCGACTGCTTCGAAGCCGAACTCCGGAGCGGGAGCCGGTCCCCAAGGCGCTCGTAACCGGCTTGCGCGGAACCACCCGCCGCGCCGTTTCGGTCGTCGATCCTGCGGGCCGGACGGTGCTCGTCAAGGGCACCGAGACCCAGCCGGGGTGGTTCGGTCCGCAACCGGAAGGAACCAGCGAGCGTCGCCAGGACGCCGGCCCGGAGCTGGGCGCCTTCGAGCGGCTCGGCGATTCGACCCTCTATTACGATGTCAGGGTTCCGGTGCGCTCCGGGGATTCGGTCCTCGGCGTGCTGGTGGAACGCTTTCGGATAACCGGGTCCGCTACCACCCGCACCGCATTCGTCAATCTGCTCGGGGCTTCTACCTCTCTGATGATTGGTGTGCCGGGCCGGGGTGCATGGACCGACCTGGCGGGCCCGATCTCCGCTCCACCGCCGGAGGCACTGCGGGACAGTGCCGTCACCCGGTTCTCCGCCGACAGCCAGAGCTACCTGGGCTATTCCGCTCCAGTCGCCAACACCAACTGGACGCTTCTGGTTCGCGCCCCCGAGGCGGCGACGCTGGCCCCCGCACGCGCCTTCCTCCGAACCGCGCTGCTGTTTGCCGCGATCGCGATCGCGATTGGAGCGCTGGGAGCCGTGCTGCTGGGACGCCGGATCAACCGGCCGCTCCGGGAGATCACCGAGGCGACCGAGCTCATCGCGTCGGGAAATTATTCCGGACGGGCCGACGAGGGCTCGCCGGGAGAGATCGGCCGGCTGGCCCGCTCCTTCAACGCGATGGCCAACCAGGTGGGCACCTCCACCCAGAAGCTCTCGGAGAGCGAGGCGAGCCACCGCGCCTTCGTGTCCCACTCCAGCCAGGGAATCTGGCGGCTCGAGTTTCCCGGCGGCGCCGACATCCACCTCGCCCCCACCGAGCAGATCAGCGCCTGGTATCGAGTGCCGGTCATGGCCGATTGCAACCCGGTGCTGGCCGAGATGTACGGGCTCGAGGCCGGATACGGACTGGTGCAGATCCCGCTCGCGCGGCTCTATCCGCCCGACGATCTCGGCAGCTCCCAGGTGCTGCAGGCATTCGTCGCGCGGGGCCACCGCTGC
>DASRIN010000568.1:0-4548 GCA_035649975.1 Gemmatimonadales bacterium | reverse complement strand
CAGACTTCGCTGCCGTATGAGCTCGTGCCCTTGGTCCTGATTCCGAGCAATGCCGTCGAGATGGGCATCTTTGCTCTGGGATCCTGGGTGACATGTGGCGCATTCGGTGGATTAGTCGATCGGAATGATCTCGCCGTCCTGGTGGAGAAGACGTGGCCAGTAATGCTAGTTACGGTTTACCTGCCAATGCTGTACCTGGTCCTAAGAAGGCCGTCGAATCTCATAGAACAACAGGGTCTCGTTTCCATCACTCGCGAAGCAAGTGCCAATGGACTCCCGGCTGGCCCCAGTTCAGGCTGACACGCCTGAATCCCTCATGAAGGTCAACGCACGCGTGCGGCTCGTGGCCCTGACATTCACGCTAGCCGTTTTCCTCAGTGCTGCCCTGCTCTTTCTGATTGAACCTATGTTCGGCAAAATGGTGCTTCCTCTTCTCGGTGGATCCCCCGCCGTGTGGACCACCTGCATGCTCTTCTTTCAGGGGGCACTGTTATTGGGTTATCTGTATGCTCATGTCGGTCCTCGCTGGTTGGGCCTGCGTTGGCATACTGCTCTTCATATTGCCCTGTTGGCGGCCTCGTTTCTACTCCTTCCAGTGACCGTGTCGGGTGCCGCATCCACATTCAGGGTAGAACACCCGACGGGATGGCTGCTCTGGGTTCTCGCGCTCTCTCTGGGTGCGCCGTTCACGCTGCTCTCAAGCACCGGCCCCTTGCTCCAGGTTTGGTTTTCCAAGACCTCTCACCCCCAGGCGACCGATCCCTACTTTCTGTACGGCGCGAGCAATGCAGGAAGTCTCCTTGCTCTCCTGAGCTATCCGTTCGTGCTCGAACCCCGGGCTACGCTCCACCAGCAGGCGGGTTGGTGGAGCTGGGGATACGTGGTCCTGGTGGCCCTTGTGGCGCTGGCGGCAACCCGCCTTCTACGCTCCCCGGGCGTACGCGGCGATACGTCAACCGACCGATCGTCGGTGCGGCGCATCGGGACCCGGACCATCTTGCGCTGGATTCTTCTGGCCTTCGTGCCCTCGAGCTTCTTCCTGGCTTTGACCACGTATCTGACGACCGATGTTGCGGCCGTGCCGCTCCTCTGGATCATCCCGTTGGTTCTGTATCTCTTGTCGTTCGTGCTCGTGTTCGGCCGGCGTGTCCTTATCGGATACCCGGTTCTAGTGCGGTGGCAAACGATCGGCCTTATCTGCCTTGTGGTATTCACCTGGTGGGGCCCTTCCTCATGGGCGCCTCTGTTTGGCTTGCACCTCCTCGTCTTTTTCCTGACGGCAGTGATCTGCCATGGCGAGCTCGCGCAAACCAGGCCAGCGGCTTCCCATCTAACCGGGTTTTACTTGTGTCTCGCGATAGGCGGCGTTCTCGGTGGACTGTTCAATGCCTTGCTCGCACCCGCACTATTCAATTCGGTCCTGGAGTATCCGCTTACCCTGCTGCTTGCCTGTGCCGTCCGTCCCTCGTTCTCGAATCACTTTACCCCGCGCCGGAAGTATTGGGATAATGGCCTGCTCATCTCCGGGATTGCCGTCTTAGTGGCTCTTCGGGTGGCAATTGATGATCGACCCTCCAAGGCTCTGGTTCTCTTGGCCTCCACCCTGGCTGCAGTGATGTGTTTGCGGCTGAGCCGGGACGCTCTCCGGTTCAGTCTAGCTGTCGCCGCGGTGCTCGTCATCGGCAGATTCGTCCGGGACACTGACGGCAAGACTCTCCTTCGGGAGCGAAACTTTTTCGGAGTACGTGAGGTCCGGGATGAATTCCAGCGCCACATGCGGGTGCTGACGCATGGAACCACGAAGCATGGCGCCCAAAGCACCGACCCGAGTCGACGCAGAGAGCCAACCAGCTACTACTACCGCCAGGGTCCGATCGGCGACGTGTTCAGGGCGCATCCCGCAACGCGGGGGAGGAACGTCGCCGTCATCGGGCTTGGCGCTGGAGGTCTAGCGACCTACGGAGGGAGCGGCGAGCACTGGACATTTTACGAGATCGATCCAGCCATCGCCCGGCTGGCTCGTGATGGCCGGTATTTCAGTTACCTGCAGGACACGCCAGCCAGCGTGGACATCGCCCTGGGCGACGGGCGTCTGTCCATAGCCAAGGCGCCCGATAATCACTACGACCTCATAGTTATCGATGCATTCAGCTCCGATGCCATTCCGCTCCACCTCCTGACCCGGGAGGCGTTCGCGGTCTATCGGAGAAAGCTATCGAGTCGGGGTGTTCTGGTCTTTCACCTGAGTAACCGTTACCTGGATCTCGAACCAGTAGTAGCCCGTCTGATTGGAGCGGCAGGCCTTACAGGACTAATACGAGTGAATACCAAGGTCTCGCAGCAAGACAGTCAGTGCGGTGCCGACGGATCGATTTGGGCTGCCACGGCTCTGCGCGACTGGGATCTGGACGGATTGCGGGAAACCCGCCAATGGCGTCCACTCCGCGTCCGACCAGATGTGGCGCTGTGGACCGACAATTTTTCCAACATTTTCAAGGTCTTTCATCTGCCCTATCCCGGCTGGACCAAGACCCCGGCGAGTCGGCCGGAGAAGAAGGGGCCTGCGTTAACGGCGTATGCCGAGTGCGGCAAATGAGCTAGCGCTCTGCAGGCTCCCGGGGCAACTTTATTCCAAGTCCCCCTATATCCCCAAGCGTCCTTAGCCTCCTTGGCACCCGAGGGGAGAATACGGTCTGTGGCTCCAATCCCTGATTTGTCCATCGTCATCCCAGCCTACAATGAGGGACCTCGGCTTGGACCGACGGTTCGAGAGATCGTTAACTACTGCCGGCAACACCGGGGGGCATTTGAGGTCATTGTCGTTGACGATGGCAGTCTCGATGACACTAGTGCCGTGACTCGGCGGCTTTCCGAGGAGTTTCAGGAGCTGAGGTTGATTCGACTGGCAGCCAACCACGGCAAGGGGTACGCCGTTCGCGCAGGCATATTGAACGCAGTTGGAAGCCATGTGCTCTTCGCCGATGCTGACGGCTCCACCCCAATAGCCGAGGTCGAGCGCCTGCGCTTCGCTCTTGAGGAAGGTGCAGATGTGGCCATCGGCTCCCGGGCCCTGGAAGCTGAAGGCATCCGGGTTGAGGCAAGACTATATCGACATGTTATCGGCCGTACCTTTCATCAGCTAGTGAAGTGGCTCGCCAATGCCGGAGTGGCGGATACCCAGTGCGGGTTCAAGCTGTTCCGCGCTCTCGTGGCGCAGGACCTTTTCTCCCGCATCCGGATGGATGGCTACAGCTTCGATGTAGAGGTCTTGATCATGGCTCGCCGGCGGGGCTATCGGATAGCCGAGGTGCCGGTAAACTGGACTCATAAGGCAGGCTCAAAGGTACGTCTCACCGTGGATTCGCTGCGCATGGCCAGGGACCTTTTTCGGATTCGGGCGCACTGGTTGAGAGGGGAATACGACACCCCCCATTTAGCGACTTTGGAACGCAATCTCCCAACCCCCTCACGCCTGTCTTGAAGTCACCCCGGCCTGCTCCAGCTCATCCCGCTGGCGCCGCGACCCGGCGCTCCACCCTCCAGAGCTTGGGTGAGCGAATGCCGTTGTTCCGGCTGGGAAATAGCTGTCCCTTCCTCTCGGTCAGTCCGCCATAGGCGTGGGAGTGCTCGATGCCTGAATCGATCCGCCTCTCAGTGATTATCGCTGCGTATAACGAGGAACGGACCATAGCCGCTGTGGTAGAAAGGGTGCGGGCAGTGCCCCTTGAGCTCGAAATTGTCGCTGTGGACGATGGCTCCAGTGATGGGACGGGAGCTGAGATCCAGCGCCTTTACGCGGAAAAGAAGATCGACGTCGCACTACGTCATCCTCGAAATCGCGGTAAGGGTGCTGCTATACGGACAGGAATCAGCCATTGCTCGGGCGACGTTGTCGTTGTTCAGGACGCCGATCTGGAGTACGACCCCCAGGAATATCTGCGACTCCTCCAACCTATTCTCCGCGGCCAGGCCGACGCAGTGTTCGGTTCACGCTTCCTGGGTGGGGACCACCGCGTACTCTACTTTTGGCACTCAGTGGGAAACCGATTTCTCACCCTGCTCTCCAACATGTTTTCCAATCTGAACCTGACCGACATGGAGACAGGGAGCAAAATGATCGTAGCGCCGCTGCTGAAATCGCTGGTACTTACCAGTGATCGATTCGGTTACGAGCCCGAGATTACCGCCCGCCTGGCCCAGGCTGGTGCTCGGATTTGGGAGATCGCCATCTCCTATTCGGGCAGGACCTATGCTGAGGGCAAGAAAATCACTTGGACAGATGGCATTGCCGCAGTCTGGCATATTGTGCGGTGTAACCTCCATCGCCCTACGGCGCCTGAGCGCCTTCCTGGCGCAGCTACAGCTGGTAGGCAGGACTCGCTTGTCAAACACGAAACCGGACCCGGTTCGGCGGCAATCACTTGAGTGCCTGGGCATGCAGCTGCGGAGGACAGGCCGGCCTAAGCAACATTCCGCATATCAGCCCTTGGATCGAGACTGACCTGCCGAGGTGGTTCAAAAGTGGTCTGTGGTGCCGATCGAGGAGCG